>LCBW01000010.1 GCA_000997465.1 Parcubacteria group bacterium GW2011_GWC1_41_7 | reverse complement strand
TTAAAAAGTAATAACATGTTACAATACTTCATAATGAGAATTAATTTAGGTTCAACGATGATGGAAATGGGACTCTCTTAGCGGGGGTTTATTTCCTTGTGCTTACTTAACCCTCGCAAGAGGGTTTTTTGTTGGTGAAAATATGTTTATAACCGTAATTACCGACTGTACAAGTCAAAACGATATTGGGCGACAAGAAACCAGACTTATTTCTTTGTTTGACTCACCCGTATCTTTCGTTGGTGTAAATAGCTCGCTGGATCTTGATGCCACATTAGAGACTGCGGGCAATTTAATAGATATCTTGGACGCGGCAGAAGAAAGGGAAGGGGTTGTAATTGTCAATGTCGCACCAAGAGGAGATAAATCTGACGGTAAAAACGGAACTTCTTTTTGCTATTTTAAATACAAAAATATATTGGTCCTGTCGACTATAAAAGGCTACACTCTCTCATTAATTAAAAAATTAAAATTAGTTGATAGTATCAACCTACTTGATATTGAAAAAGTAACCGACACAACAATCTCCAACAAGTTAATTGACAAAGTAACTGGGCAAAGAATTATTAAAAGCCAATTTAGAAGCTTTGACTTTGCCCCAAGAGTAGCAAAATGGTTAAAGGATGGCATTAGTCTTCCGTCAACTCCCGATTTATTATCCACCATTTCAGCCGTACCAAATTTTATATGGTTTATAGACTCTTTTGGAAACGCGAAAACAACTATTTTGACCCAAGATCTAAGGCTAAAAGCTAAAGGTAAAATTAAAACCACTGTGGGAATTTTCAGATATTATGACAGACTAAAAGACATTCCATACGGAGAAACTGCAATTTACACTGGAAGTTCAGGGTTAGGAAATAAACGATTTTTGGAAATCGCTACACAAGGAAGAGAAGGAAGTGCAGCAAAAACACTAACACTAAAAATTGGAGAGGAGATTAAATTCTTGTAATCAAGCAAAATACAAAATCACCAAACCTTTTCCGTAAGTAAATACCTATGTACATTATAACAAAAGGTCCCTACAATAATAGGTATATGCCTTCCTCCTTTTTCAATGGCCTTCAAGTTTTCTATAATGATAGATACCAAACTAATCTATCACTAAATGTGACGCACGAACAGGCAGAAAGAGGAGTTGGCGTGTCTATCAACTTTCAAGGTTCGCAAAATATTGATTATGGTCAAAACGGAACAACGTGGAGTGTGGGAACAGATAGAAGAGGTGATTTTTATATCGCTCCAACATTTAGTCTCGCTGTAGAAGGTATGATCCAGCACCAAAATGATCCTTCAGATTCATCGTTTTGGCGAGGTTATTTTTTAAATTCTTCCAATAGAAATCGAATAATCAATATGCCGGCAGTAAATTTGAATTTGTCACAGGGAACAGTAACTGCAAAAAATATTTGTACCACCGATGGGGTTTGCCTAGGGACTAGTACAAATGCAGTATCTACGGGCAATGGCAATGCGTTGTCGTTATCTGGAAGCGCACAAACTTTTGGAAGTTTTGTTGGTGGAGAAGGAAATTTATTTAGGAGTTTTTCCGTTCAGTGCCCAACAGGGCAAGTGATGGTGGGCATGAATGTGCGGCAAAATATTACGCAGTACTATTTTTCATCAGGAAGCATTCGGGACAACTACCAGTTCCAGCCAATTTGCCAATAAGAAAAAGTAAAATAGAGTGTGTTGTATAAAATATCATGAATAAACATAACTCTCAAAAACAGGGCGTGTATATTGTGCTGGAAGGAATTGATGGAACGGGAAAAAGCACACAAATTGAACTACTGAAAAAACATTTTCAGCGTTTGAAGAAAAAGGTTGTCGTCACGCGCGAACCTAATAATCTCAAACTGCGCAAGATGATTATGGCGGCTGATTGTCCGGTTGAGACCCTTTTTTTATTTTTAGCAGATAGAAGCGCGCAGTATCAAAGAGTCATGCAGTGGATGAGCGAGGGAAAGATAGTGCTCTCTGATAGATCGTATCCGTCAAGTTGGGCGTATCAGTATGAAGCCGGAAATTTAAAAAAATACCTTCCCAAAAAAGTAATGGAAAGAATTGATTTGATGTCGCGGTACGGCACGAACCCCGATGCAATGATTGTTATTGATATTCCAGTGAAAGAAGCAATGCGTAGATTGGGCAATAGGACGAAGGAACAGGAGCGTTTTGAAAAGGAGGTATTTTTGAAAAAAGTACACAAGGCGTATACAGATATGGCGAAAAGTAAAAAATGGGATGTGGTGAGTGGAATGGGGACGTCCGAGCAGGTGCACGAGCGCATTATCATTGCACTGCAAAAGCGTACATTAGCAGTGTTGTAGTATTATTGCACATTAGACTTACGAACATATATGTTTCGTTTGTATATCTTTAAACCGGATAATATCGCTCGTTCATAACGATAAAATACCACCTTGGCTACGCAGGTAACCGGCATTTTATCTATTCACTTGCTGATATTATTACCGGCTTTTCGATGTACTCACTCAACACATATGTTCGTATAGGGTATGGTGTATCTTTTTAAATTTTTGATTATAAGTGCTGGACATTACTTCGCAACGTCAGTGTGTGCGAAGTATTATTTTAGAAAGCATATACCGCTATCATGTTAATGGTATAATCTTAAAATCATGAAACAGCATGGCGTATTCCCTTCGGTGGGATTGGAAATTCATCTTGAATTGAAAACAAACACAAAGATGTTTTGTGGGTGCGGGAATGATTCATCTGAAATGCATCCCAATGTACATATATGTGAGGTGTGTACTGGCCAACCAGGAACCCTTCCTGTTTTAAATAAACAGGCAGTTATCAGCGCTTTAAAGTTGATAAAAGCGTTGGATGGGCATGTTGAAGAGGTAAGTTCGTTTGAGCGAAAAAATTATTTTTATCCCGATTTACCTAAGGGGTATCAAATTTCACAGTACGAAATTCCCATAGGATCTAGCGGTGGGTTAAATATTGTCCTTTCAGATAAGGAACTTGGAACATCAAAGCGCGTACGGCTTCGTAGGATTCATATGGAAGAGGATACCGGACGATTAGTGCATACCCAAACCGGAGAAAGTTTAGTTGATTTTAACAGATCGGGAAGACCGCTTTTGGAAATCGTCACTGAGCCGGATATGCATACTGCCGATGAAGCAAAGGCATTTGCGCAGGAACTTATTTTACTTATTCGTTATTTGGGAGTATCAGACGCAAACCCCGAAAAAGGAGAGATACGGCTTGAGGCAAATATCAGTGTCTCAGAAACTGAAGGAGAGCTTGGCACAAAAGTTGAGGTAAAAAATTTAAACTCATTGCGCGCACTACATGGGTCCATTGAATATGAAATAAAGCGCCATGCAAAAGCACTAAAAGATAAAGAAAAACTTGTACAAGAAACACGCGGCTGGGATGAGGGGAAACAACGTACTTTTTCCCAGCGTACGAAAGAACACGCCCAAGATTACCGGTATTTCCCAGAGCCAGATTTACCGCCTTTAATTTTAAATAAGGACATTATAGGGGAGGCGCATCTTCCAGAATTGCCAGCGCACAAGCGCACGCGCTTTCAAAATGAGTTTAATCTCTCGTATACCGAAAGCGATCAATTGGTGAATAACAAGGAAGTTGCGAGTTTCTTTGAAGAGGCGGTATCGGAATTTAAAGATGCAGGTGGAAGTGACGTGCGGCTTTTATTTAACTACGCGGTCAATGATCTTGTGGGACTTTTGGCAAAATACGAAAAAATATTTGTAGATATTCAGCTCAGCCCTCATGTTTTTGCGCATTTGATTACACGACTTGAAAAAGGTGAGTTTACGTCAAAAATTGTCAAAAATATTCTTATTGAAGCTGTTGAGCGAGCAGAAAATGTTGAGGTGCTTATGAACAGCCGGAATAAAGTTTCCGATGAAGGGGAATTAAAAAACATCATAGAAGAAGTGTTGCAAAAGAATGAAAAAGCGGTTACGGACTATAAAAAAGGAAAACAGGCAAGCTTTGAATTTCTCATTGGCCAAGTGATGGCTCATACTCGCGGAAGAGCAGATTCAGATGTAGTGCGAAGTTTGTTACAAACTTTTCTTTCCTAGTAGAGTTCCTTCCCGTTTTAATTTTTTTTGCAAGCATATCGTGCTCACTATGCTTGCGGCACCTCATCGGCGCCGCGTTTTCAGTTCCTCTTTTTATATCTCCAAAATAGCCGCCAACGGTTCCATTAGATCGGATCACGCGATGGCACGTGCGGCGTGCCTAAAAGGCTAAGCCACAAACGCAGATAACTTTTGCGAAGCAATAAGTTATCTGCAGTGCCCAAGTTCCCTTAGAACGAGCGAGAATATTTCCAACTGCACGGTATGCGTGTGGCCGACCACAAAGCACCGCAACCTGTTTGTAGGTGCGCGTTTGTCCCTTAGGAATTGCTTTCACAATTTTATATACGCACCTTGAAAATAAAGAAGATATCATAAAAATTCATGAAGCAAGCTTTTGCCATGCATGCCTACGCTTGCGGGAAGCCCTAAAAGATGAAGAATGGTGGGAGCGACATCCTCCAAAGTTCCCTTTGGAGGAGATGATTTTTCTCGCGCAATGTCTGATTCGGTTTTTTTTCTAAAAAACGGTCGTGACACCAAATAAAACGGAACAGGAAATCCGGTGTGCTCGGTGTCTGGCGATCCGGTTTTTGGGTTGTATATACGCTCTAAATTTCCATGATCTGCGGTAATAATCAGGGTCCAATCACTACTATCGAGTACTTTTTTAATGATAAAGTGCATATATTGATCAAATTCCGCAACAAACTTTGTGGCAAGATTAAAGTTTCCACTATGCCCAACCGCATCGGGCGCTGGGTAGTTTGCAAAAATAGCATCATAGGCGCGCTCATCCATTGCAGAGAGGATTGTTTCGGTAATTTCCTTGGAGCGCATGAGAGGATTTTTTAAAATAGTTTCAGGCGAAGGGGGTATTATTTTTTGATATTCCTCCGGAAATGCTTCGTGGCGCAATCCGTTAAAAAAATAACTTAACAAAAGTTCCTTTGATTTTTCAGTTACCTTGAGCTGTGTTTTTTCATTGCTACTTAAAAGAAGAGGGAGCGATGTTTGAATGGGATCCGGCTCAAAGCATGCAGGAATTGAAATATGGGGCCCATAAGAAACAAGTGATGTATAGAGTACATCCTTGCGAAAAAGTGTTGGAAATTTTTCAAATGCAGGGCGGGTCATGCTTTCAACCAGCTGCATCATACCTTGGGATTCAAAATTAAAAAACAAAACAGTATCACCATCCTGCACCGTTCCTTCGGGATCGATAATGAGCGGTTCAGTGTCAGAGTCGTTATACGCTGATGATCCGTTGTATTTTGTGCGAAGGTATGCAATGGGGTCGGCAGTTGCTTTTCCGATTCCTTTTATAAGCGCGTTGTATGCGCGCTGGGTTTTTAAATGATAGTCGCCCTTGATGTCCATTGCGTATGACCGTCCGACAATAGTTGCAAGGGTGGCGCGCAAATCGGGATCTTTGAGTTTGTAAAGGAGATCTCCAGCTGATTGTGGAGGACTATCTTGTCCATCCACAAAAAGATGTAAAAATATTTTTTCTAATTCGTTTTTGTTGAAAAATTTAATAAGCGCTTCTAGGTGCTCAAACGATGCTTGTTGTGCTCCCTCAGACAGCAAACCGACTAAATGTATGCGTCCGTTTTTTTCTTTGGCATTTTTTGCGGTGTGGTTTAAGGGGGGATTGTCAAAAAATGTTCCTTTTTGAATAGCAAGGGTAATTTTCGGATAATTTTGCAAATAAACAGACCCCGTTCCGAGCGTTAAATGGCCTATTTCACTCGATCCTGCCTCTTTCCAAGGGAGCCCAACAGTAATGCCTGATGCCTGAAGAGTGCAGTAAGGAAAGTAAGACGTAAGGTAGTCAAAATTCGGGGTTTTGCTTGAATAGATTGGATTGGACTGATTATATTCACCCACTCCCCAGCCGTCCAAAATAAGAAAAAGTATGCGAGTGCTCATTTGATGATAGGTATGATATAATTGTAAGAAATGCAGGTCAAATTACAACACTTCATCAATTATTATGAACCCGTTAACACTACTCGGATTAGCAGTTGGTATTGGCATCGGATTTTTTGCGAGATACTTACTTGCAAAGAAAAACATAGCATCAGTTGAGTCTCAAATTCAAAATCGCTTGGAAGAAGTCAAGCGCACGGAAGATAAAATTGTTTTAGAGGCCGAAAAAAAGGCAGTTGATATTGTTGAAAAAGCAAATAAAGATAAAGACCGAATGTTTGACGACGTTCGGCAGAGAGAGTCGCGGCTGACAAAACGCGAGGAGCTTTTGGATATGCGCGAAAAAGAAGTATTGCAGGTAAAGGGTAGCGTTGAACAGCGTGTTCAAAAAGTGGAAGTTCTTGAAAAAGAAATCAGTCAACAGCGTCAGCAAATTACGGCAGAATTTGAGCGCATCACGTCACTTTCCCGCGAGGAAGCGCTTAAAATTCTCTTTGATAAGGTGCAGAAAGAACATGAGGAAGAATTAAAAGAGCGCATGGTAAAGCTTAAAAATTTTGAAAAAGATGAGCTTCAAAAAGAAGCATTGGAAGTGGTTTTGAATGTATTGCCACGGTATAGCCGAACCGTTGTTGATGAAAACACCACCACAACTATTACGCTCCCAAATGATGAAATGAAGGGACGTATTATCGGAAAAGAAGGCCGAAATATCAGGCATTTTGAGAATTTAACGGGAGTTGAAGTTATTATTGATGAAACCCCAGGAGTAGTCACGCTTTCTTGTTACGATCCTGTGCGCAGGGAAATCTCCGCAATTGCTATAAATAAGCTTTTGAAAGACGGGCGTATTCATCCGGCAACCATTGAAGAGTCAATTTTATGGTCCCAAGAGAAAGTAGAGGAAGATATTCGCGAAGCTGGAAAAGCGGCGGCGTATGAACTTGGGATTTTAGATCTTCCCGAAGACGTTATTCATCTGATGGGACGGCTGAAGTTTCGTACCAGCTATGGACAAAACGTTCTGTCTCACTCCATTGAAGTTGCGCATTTTTCGCGGATGATTGCAGAGGAACTAGGGCTTGATAAGGATGTTGCGAAAAAAGCAGGATTTTTACACGATGTTGGAAAATCAGTGGACCATCAAATTGAAGGAACACATCTGGAAATTGGCATTCGAATTTTGGAAAAATATAAAGTATCTGAAAAGGTTATTCTTGCAATGCGATCTCATCACGAAACGTACCCGTTTGCGGTTCCGGAGGCGTATGTGGTTCTTGCGGCGGATGCAATTTCAGCAAAAAGATTGGGCGCGCGCGGTGAAACAGGAGAGATGTACATCAAGAGGTTGGAAGATTTAGAGCGTATAGCGTCAGAAACTGCGGGAGTTGAGAAAGCGTACGCGATTTCAGGGGGAAGAGAGCTTCGGGTATTTGTAAAATCGGAAGAAATCACCGATTTTGAGATGCTTGAAACTGCAAAAGGAATTGCAAAAAGAATAGAAAAAGACCTTCGGTATCCTGGGGAAATAAAGGTTATTGTTATTCGTGAAAAGCGTGCCGTTGAATACGCAAGATAAACGCCCATTTTAAGCCATTTTTGAGGTTTTTAAAGATGATCAAAAAACCTTTATTTTATGGGTATTTATGAACAATTTACTTGATTTTTCTGGCAATTTAGTGTACAGTTAAGAAAAAGAAGCCAAAGGTCGAACCACACTTTGCATCTTTTATCAAATAACTATGGCACCAGAAACAGTTCGAAGAGAGCAACTTGCACAGCAACTTGCAGACGAATTTGGTCTTTCAAAGAAGCAAGCAGTTGATATGCTCAATCGTTTAGTTGAGCTTATCACGAAGAGCTTGAAGAGGGGTGAGCAGGTGAAATTGCCGGGATTGGGAACCTTTAAGGTACGTGATAGAAAGGCACGTATTGCAACAAACCCACGCACGGGAGCAAAAGTTGACGTTCCTGCAACTATCGTTCCAAAGTTCACTGCCGCAAAAGACTTGAAAGAAGCAGTTAAATAACAAAAGCGTTATTCTCGCTGAAAGGACAGGGCCGCATATGATGCGGCCCTGTCTGTTATAATTTTTTGATGATTACCATTCTTTTTGGGGAGGACTTTCTTATACAAGAACATATTCAAGAAATAACTCATGGAAAGTTTACGCTTCTTTCTTTTCAAAGTCCTGATTTTTTAGAAAGGTTATCATCGCACGCAAATCAACGCCTCTGGGGAACGGTATCGCCGCTTGTGGTGAGCGATGCGAAAGACATTCCCGTTTCGCATCCTGTATTTTCACTTAATTGCCAGGTACTTTTATTGTTCGCGCAAGAACCGAAAAATTTACTTACAAAACTTGCAAAACAAAAGAACAAATCGGTAAAAATTATAGATGCGCAATTTGATAAAAAAATATCGGGACAACAAGCGGGTTTTCAAAAGTGGATCACTCAAAAGTTGAAAGAATACCGCATTGTCGTGCACCCGGGAACAGCAACTGTTTTAGCGCAGGTATTTAAAGGAAATCCGGCGTTTTGCTTGAACGAATTTAAAAAACTTGCGGCATTTCGGCAGGATACACTTATTACCCAAGAAGAGTTAAAATCTTTAGTAAGGTGGCCAAACGAGAGTAATGTATTTGAGGTTTCCAATTTCTTGAGGGAAAAAGATTTCGTAAAATTTTATCATTACCTCAAGCGTGAAATGCTTTTGATGAAATATCCGGACAAAGATGTCATAGGATTGTTGCGTCTTTTGCAGTCAACGATATTTTCCATGCTTTTGGTAAAATATGCCATGCAGGCAAAACAATTAGACCAGGTCGATCTCAAGCAATTCTATAAACAATTGCTCTTGCGTTCAAGCACAAAATTCTCGTATGATGAACTTATACAGTTGCATGATGCACTGTCGGGTATTGAACGCAAGTATAAAAAATTTGCGATACGATATGCTGAAATTCCAGAAGAACTTCTTTTGGGCATTTCATAAATACCTACACAAATGATTCAAGATATCTTTTTAATCGTGTGCAGCATCGCGCTCATTGTGCTCATTGCGTTGCAACAGCGGGGAGGCGGTGGATTTAATTCCGCAGTCCTTGGCGGAAGTGGCATGCCATTTTTTGCGCGCAGGGGAGTTGATAAATGGATGTACACCGCAACATGGATTGTTGCAATAGTCATTCTTGCGCTTTCACTTGCACGAATATGGATGTAAGAAAAAAAATCCTTATCATCTTAAAACTTTTTAAAACACTCAAAACAAAAGAGAAGTTGGCAATTTTAAGTGTTTTTATTTTGGCAATTGGACTTTTGATGCCGCCCCTGTATATGCTGGTAAAAAATAATTTTATGCGTATTCCGCGCGCGGGTGGAGAATTCATTGAAGGATTATATCAACCCGTTGATACCCTTAATCCACTGCTTGCAGGTAAATCCAGCGAACGATCACTGGTGAACTTGCTCTACGATCGCCTGTTGGTTGATGATGGAGAAGGAAATTTTGCCTTAGAGCTTTCAAAATCAATCACTCCGGTTGGAAACGGCTTGCGGTATATCGTGGAGCTTAAGGATAATCGAGTATGGAGCACGGGCGAAAAAATAACATCCGATGATGTATTGTATTCGTTTGAGATGCTTCGCAAATACGGACCGGGAGAGGTAAAAAATTTATTTTCAAACGTCGACATAAGCCGCGTTGATAATTTTCAAATTGAGTTTAGTTTGAAAGTAAAGGATAATTATTTTTTGAATAAAATTAATCAGGTTTATATTCTGCCCAAATCTCTTTGGAGCCGGATTGGGTCAGATGAGTGGTCTTCACGCGAAGAAGAATTGCTCTCCGTCACCTCAGGGCCATATAAAATTGCATGGAGAAATAAAAGTGAAATTGTTTTTGTTCCCAACAAACTATATCGTCCAAAGGCATACATTTCAAAAGTAACATTTAAAATGTATCCGAATTTGCAATCCGCAACCGAAGCGATGAAATTGCGCAACGTGCAGGCGGTTTCGGGACTTACCTATAATACTATCGGAAACACACTGAGTAAACGGCTTCATGTCGAGCGCATCTTACTCCCTCGAGTGGTAGGCGTATTTTTCAACAGCAAAGAGATAGGAAGTTTCAATGCAAACGCATATAGTGACAAAATTGACCGAAAAAAAATAAGGCGAGAAGTATTTGAAGGATACGCAGAAATATCTCCGACTCTGTATAGCCCAAGCATTCGTAATATTTTAGGACGATTGGAACAAATTGACATTTCAGAGTTCAAGAAAACTTCTGGGGAAAACGAAAAGACAATAGAATTGGTTGTTCCTCAAAATTATTTTTTTCAAAACATTGGCGAGCAGCTTAAAAAAGTGATGCCGCTTACCATTCGTACCGAAGATATTGAAACTATTTCTACTGAAATCATTCCACAAAAAAAATATCAAGCCGTGTTGTTTGGAATCAATTACAACCTTCCGCCGAATCTTACGCCGTTTTTTCATGAAACATCTCCGTTTAATCTTATTAACTATTCAAACCCCGCAATCAATCAAGTGCTGCAAAAATTGGAAATTGAAGATTTAAAACAAAAAGACAAAGAACAGGCATTTGTTGATTTGGAAAAAGAAATTTTAAAAACTGGCAGTACGTTGTTTTTGGTAAATCCACATTATCTGTACGTGATGCCCAATAATGTGCGAGGATACCATGTTCGCATTTTGCGCCAGCCAGAAAACAGGTTCGATCAAATTGAACGTTGGTACATGCAAACCAGCATGAGGTGGCGGTAAATCAATCTATGAAATCAGTATCTCGCACGCATCTTATTTTATCTCCCAATCGCATAGATGTTATTACAGTGCTTCCGAAAAAAAATGAGGAAGACGCAGTTACTGTTATGACAAAAGAACATCCTGGGTTTGTGGTCAAAGATAAAGTAGACACAGAATTTTTGCGGCAATGCGTAAAAGAATTCCATCTGCAAGGAAGCGAGGTGGGAGTCAGCTTAAATCTTCCCTATTTTTTCACGAATATTATCAATATTCCCGATATTAAAGAGGGGGGCATTGACGGGGTGTTGAAAATGAAAATTCAATCGGAATTTCCTCTTCCGCTTGATCAATATTTTTGGTCATATCAAGAGGTTCCTTCGGAGGATCAAAACAGAAGTTTTTTGGTAATGTTTTATCATCGGCAGATTTTAGAAACTATTGAAAAAACACTTGAATCATCTGGAGTCATACCAGCAATTACCGAGCCATCTCTTTTAAGCCAACTTCGCTACGTCACTGAAAAAGTTACCCTTCAAACCGATAAGCTGTATTTTATGCTGTTGTTTTATGCAAATGTGTTAACCGGATTTACGTATGAAAACGGAATTATAAAAAATACATTCAGTGAGTTTGTATCAACTCCGCAAGATATTAATGTACTCCTTGAGCGATTTGTGCAGTTCACGCTCCAGAAATTCAGCATTGAAGAAATTAAAATGGATCTTGGAGGAATTGTGGTTGTTTCTGATGTTGAGGTATCACTGCAGGTTGATTTGAATGTTATCACTATTCCCAAAAATCCAGCAGAAGTACTCGGTCAAGGCGTGCATAACCGGGTTTTAGGAATTTTGTCTCGACATGATGAAATTGCGCTCAATATTGCAAATCCCCTCAAAACAATTTTTACTCTTCGCGCGTTTTCTGCCATAAGAAAATGGACATTTGTGTTTTTGGGGTGCATAGTGCTTGTGTATGCGGGACTTGCGGTATATACTGTCTCTTTAAAAGCAAAAAACGAGGCATTGCGCAAGGAAGCTATTGATGCGCAAGGATTGAATGTTCGAGAGGTTCAAACTTCGGCGGAAGGAATTTTAATCGCGCTTCAAAAGACGGGATCGACGCAAAGTACGACATCCAGTATTCCAGTGGAGAGGGTGCATTTTATAGAAGAGAGCACTGCGTTATTTTCTGAAATTAAAAGTATTCAATATACGCAAGATTCCATTATTTTCACGGGATCTGCAACTGATAAACAAATGAAGGAGCTTGTTGCAAAGGCAAAAACAATAACTTCTCAAGTAACACTGAAAAAGGGCAAGAAAGAGGGGACTTTGACACCTATTGTATTAACGCTTAAATTGCCGTAAAATTGTTGCGTCTCATACGATTGCGGTATGTAATCATAAACGCGATTGTGGAATAATCCATGTGCGGCTTTGGCAAAGCTAATAAGCCACCTATGAGACGCAACGACAACGTGTACGCGTTGTCTACGTGTGTTATATATCTAAAACGATTATTTCTAATGAGAAAGTGCGATTATTGCGAAAAAGCATCACAAAAAGTAAACAAGCGCAAAAAAGTGCGCTCTGCTTATAATCCCGTAAATAGATATCGCCAGCAAGCAAATTTGCAGATGGTGCGACTGCCATCTGGCGAAAAAATAAAGCTGTGCACAAATTGCAGAAATTTGGTAGTAAAAGGACGGTTAGCAACTGCAAAACATTAATATAATAAACACGAAGCACAAAACACGAAGCACAAAATTCTAAATTCGAAACACGAAGTATAAAAAAAGCAAAATAAATCATAAACCTCCGCACATATAGGCGGAGGTTTTAAGTTTATCGTG
>LCBW01000009.1 GCA_000997465.1 Parcubacteria group bacterium GW2011_GWC1_41_7 | reverse complement strand
TAAAATAAGGTTCTAAAATGGTCATAACCTGTATGCGTGTTTCCTTCACAAGAGAAGGTGAATATGTATCTTGCGCCCGAAGAGCTTTATGAAAAATTTCTTCAATGCGCGCAATATCTTCAGAAGCAATTTCTGGTTGGGTTTTTGTGGTGAGCTCGCATATGCTTTTAGTAAACATAACCCACGCGCGAAGCATATGGTATTCGTTGGTTGCAATTTCAATCGTATCAATGGCACCCAATTCTTCTTGATGGGCGCGAATATACTCAACGGTTGCGCCAGCATTACCAAGGGTTGATCCAGTACTGCCTAATGAAATCACTGAATTTTCAGGCAATCCATACCGCGAAATTAACTGGCGAGCGGCTTCGTCCGCACGTGAAGATCCATCTTTCTCCTTTCCTCCAGTGACCAAAACAATCATTTTTTGGGATGGATTTTCTTTTTGAAATTGTTCGTATTCTGACTGCACTCCGCGCATGCGCGAAAATCCTCCTGAAATCTCCCCTGGCGGGGGAGTTGATGAATCAGTGTCGTGTGAAATAAAAAGAGGAAATTGCCAATTTTCAAGTCCTTTTGGATTAATCATGCGCGCACCAAGCATAACTAAAATGCGGCTTTTTACAGGAAGTTGTTCTTTTTGTAAAGGTTCGTCGGGATGCGGGGAAGAATCTAAATGGCGAGGAATTTTTTCCATGCTTCTCAATATTATATAGGTAATGATAAAATGGAAGTATGAATATTGAGGTTGAAATTAGGAGCTTTCTTTTGCAAGAAGAGTATGATCGGTTGCTGAATTTTTTTAAAGAGCACGGTAAATTTTTGAGCGAAGAAGACCAAGAAACGTGGTATCTGCAAAGCAATAAACGGGAAGCAATAAGCGATAAACAAAAAGAAAATGATGTGCGGATACAAAGAGGCATTGCGAGCGCAAAAATATGGATGAAAAAAGGGGTTGTACACGATGAAGCGCGAGAGGAAATAGAAATCCCAATTAATCCGAAAGATTTTAATAAAATAGTGATATTTTTTGAGGAACTTGATTGTAGGCCCTATATCAAATGGTTTCGTAAGCGCATAACCTTTTTATGGGACGGCATAACCGTATGTCTTGATAATACACGTGGATATGGCATGATTTTGGAGCTTGAAAAAATGGCAGATGATGAACAGAGGGAAGAAATACTTACATTTTTGAAAGAAAAAATGAAAGAATTGGGCGTTTCTCTCACTCCTCGAGAGGAATTTGAGAAAAAATACCATTATTACAAGGAAAACTGGGAGAGACTTACTGAATAGTAAAAATAAATGCGACTGCACTATTTCGGTTAAGACAAAAGAAGCGCTTCGCATTGTATAGAATGTTGCATAGTGTACCTTCTATACTAATATATAATATACAAGGAGGCAAAGAAAGCGCGCAGGGCATTAAGGTCAAAAAAGGCAAAAGCAAGTAAAAGCTCTTTGGGGATAAAAAGTGGATAAATCAGACGCACCCAGTTCAAGGATTAAAATTGTTCTGGCAGCATTTTTATACCGAGGGGAGCTAAAAGAAAACTATTTTATATATATGTCAAAAAGGCCGATTTTGCGAAGAGAATAAAATAGTAAGGAAAATAGCCATTTTTTATATCACAATGAAAAGAATAGTCAAAAAACCGTTTATTTACGAAATATTTGCTATTATCCACACTTTCCTTGACTTTGGGGCGGCATATCCTATAATGATTGATAACCAGGTCGAAGTATAGTGCAATGGCATTGGAAAACTTATTTATTGTAATTAATTAATATTAAAGTTCGCATATTAAGGATTTCAAAAAAATCCACCTTCAGCGTCCGAAATATTTTGTGGCGCTGGAGAAGAAAGGTCAATATTATTATGAAAAGGTCAAGAGCACTCACACTAGGTGTGGTATTTGCGACTATCTTATGGTCGTCAATCCCTGCAGGTTTGGTGCAAGCAGCATCGTGCAATGCAGCTTCTTTGACACCCGTTAAATACGGACAGAAAGGATCAGCTGTTACCAACGTACAAGCATGCTTAATCCAAGCGGGATCAAGCATCCCAGCAGGAGCAACCGGATACTATGGAGGACAGACCAAAACAGCAGTCGTTGCGTTCTACAAGAACACAGTGAACATGACTTGGGATGGTATGAATTTGGGTCCTAAGGGTATCGCGGCATTAAAGAACGCAGTTTCAGGATCAACCGGAGGATCAACAACCGGTGGTGTTGACTCAGCAACAACAGCACAGCTTACCGTTTTATTGAAGGCATTGGGTATGACTGATGCACAAATTGCAGCAGTTTTAGCATCACTTGGTGGAACCGGATCAGGAAACACCGGATCAGGAAACACCGGAACAACCGTCCCGGGAACATTGACAGTCGCATTGGACTCGTCAACACCAGGATCACGCGTTGTCCCAGTTTCAGCTTCAAATGTAGAGTTGATGAAGGTAATGTTAACCGGAACCGGAAACATCACCTCAATCGCATTTAAGCGAACTGGCCCTGGTGCAACCACTGATTTCTCAAATGTCTATTTGTACGACGGCGACAGCCGTTTGACAACCGGACGAACCATTAACTCGCAGACGCATACGGTGACCTTTACCGGATTGTCACTTGCAGTTTCAGGTTCGAAGGTTTTGACATTGAGCGCTGATATTTATTCATCAGCAGGATCAAACCAGCATCAATTCCAGCTTGTTTCAGCATCAGATGTTACCGCTGACACCACTGTTGGAGGAACATTTCCATTGACTTCAAACACCATTGGATTCTCAGCAGCGTCAGCAGGAACAGCAACTGTTGAAAAAACAGGATCACTCGCCAACCCAAACATCGGCCAAGTCGGTGCAAAGTTGTCCGAATTCAAGATCACCGCTGGATCAACCGAAGACATTGAAGTTCGTAGAGTTGCATTGTACTACGCAGGATCACTCTCACGCTCAAACCTCACCAACCTTGTGTTGAAGCAGGCAGGCGTGACCGTTGCAACCGGCGTGGCAATCAACAGTAAAGATTTATTGGTATTAACCTTCACCTCTCCGTTTGCAATGGAAAAGGGAGCAGTTCGTACCTTTGAGCTTTATGGCGACATTTCAGCATCAGCAAAATCATCTGAAACCATCAAATTCTATGTTGATGACAGCTCAGATGTATACGCATTAGGTAAGCAGTATGGATATGGAGTAGGAATTACCCGAACAGGATTTGATTCCGACACCTCAGATCATCATGTCTTGACATTGCAGGGTGGTGACATCACCATTACCTTTAATGGACCAGCGGCATCAGACGTTGCTGTTCGCGGACAGGATGTGACCGTATTGGACTTCACCATCGCATCAGTCAATAACGTTGAAATTCGAAACTTGAGATTGGGAGCAACCACCACATTGCTAGACGTCTCAGGAGAAGGATTCAATGACTTGAAAGTTAAAAACCAAGCAACAGGAGCAGTGTTGACCAACAGCACTGACGTTACCACATCAACATCTGTTGTCTTCACTGATCCGATCAGCATCGCGGCAGGACAGTCCATCCGTATGATCGTGACCACTGATATTGACTCAGATGACGATGCATCCGATACCTTGAGAGTTAACTTGAACGCATTTGGCGCATCTGACATCAAGAACTTGGATAACAACCAGTATGTTGCTGTTGCAAACATTGTGCCAAATGGCGTTGCAGGAAACTTGATGACCGTTAAAGCACCTGACTTGGAAATTTCATTGGCAGGTTCACCGGCATCAGCAACCACAACCGCTGGCGCATCAAACGTACCTTTGCTTGCGATCAACGCAAAAGCAATTGCTGACACCATCAAAATCACCCAGTTGGTATTTGATGGAACCAACTCATCAGGATCATCAACCATCTCATCAGATTTGACATCACTTGGCGTCTACGACGGAACCACATTGGTGTCAACCTTAAAGAGCGTTGATTCCTCAACCAAGAAAGTTACCTTTGACAACTTGAATATCAACATTTCACAAGGTGCACAAAAGACCTTGACAGTGAAGGCATCAAACTTGTCAACAGGAGCTTCAAACGGAAACAACTATTACTTCACCATCACTCCGTCAACCCAGGTTACCGCAGTTGACTCAAACGGAAATACCTTATCAGGGCTTTCTGCAACAGTGGTCAACACCGGTGGAACCACCAAAGTTGGCATCGCAACCCCATCAATCACCTTCACAAAGGTTACCAATGTGAACGTGTCTGACGCGGGAGTTGTAGGAGGAAACGGAGAAGTGACATTGGCTGAATTTGACGCATACGCACAAAACGGCGATGCGCTCATCAAGAAGTTCGCAGTTGGTGTAAACAACACCGCAACACCTGAAGCAACCACCACATTAGCGGAAGAAGTTTCAGCATTGAAGGTGTACATCAACGGAACCTTGAAAGCAACACAAACCCCAGACGGATCAGGAACCTATGCAGGTATTGCCCGCATTGAAAACACATCCGGCATCTTCACCATTCCATCAAACTCAACCGTCCGCGTAACCATCAAGGGACAGTTGAATGACATTGGAAACACTGGTGGAAAGGGAGCATCTGGATCAAACGTCTACGCATACTTGCCAGCAACCACCACTGCATCATTTGAGGCAACTGCAGGAACGCAGACCTTAACTGACGCAACAGGATTGGGGGCAAATGCAGTAGGAAACCAGAAAGTTGCTTACAAAGCATACCCAGTTATCACCAAGCTTGACATTGGCACCGATAAGCTGTCTGCGGCTGAGCATACCCTTGCAAAGTTCCGCGTGACCGCAACCGGAGGTGAAATTTCATTCAAGAAGTTTGGCTTCTTAATGACTTTGACCAACGCAACTGTCAGCACCTCAACAGGATTGAAGATCTTGAGAAATGGAACAGAGCTTACCACTGACGTAAAGAGCATTACTGCAGTTACCGGTGGAACCTCAACCATTATCTTGTCATCGGAAGATACCATCGCAAGTGGATCATCAGCTGATTACGAGATCAAGGCAACCTTCACCACAGTTCCTTCAGCAAACACCGCATCTGCTTCAGCTCAAATGCAGATTGTCTCAGATGCAGCGCTTATCACCCCAACAACCTATGCCGCGGCTTCAACCTCGTACATGGTATGGTCTGATAAGTCCGCAGGAGGACACTCAGAAACCACATCTGACTGGGCAAACAACAAGTTGTTGAAGACCTTGACAGATACCTGGATTCGATCAAACTAACGTTTGAGTACGTTTCTCAGATTGGTTTATCAATCCCCCTTCCCTTTGGGAAGGGGGATTTGAGTTTTATAAACATAAATAGGGCATATTTTTTCATTTATAATGTAAACAATTAGTTTTTTTATTATGCAAAATAACGATAAACAGCTTCTTTCGGGAATCGTATTTTTATGCGCACTCATTCCATTTTCGCTTTTGATAGTTGCAAAATCTCTTTTATTCCCGTTTATTACCGGAAAAGCACTGTATTTTAGGATTCTGATTGAATTGGCGGCTGTTTTGATGGGATACCTTCTTTTAAAATATAAAGAGTTACGTCCCCAAAAAAATGAGTATGTGTTTTGGGCAATGCTTCTTTTCATCTTGAGCATTTTTGCCTTGTTGCCATTTTCTGTTCGTCCGTATGTCAGTTTTTGGGGAAATGCCGAGCGTATGGAGGGGGTGTGGTCACTTCTACACCTATCTGCATGGTTTCTTGTGTTGTATCTACTGTTTCGTATAAAACCAGAAAGCAAAAAAACAATTTTTTATGCGTTTTTGTTCGTAACGGCAATCATCGGCATACAAGAAATATATGAAGGAGCGGCATTGCATATATTTCGTCCCTCTGCAACGCTTGGAAACGCAACCTATATTGGATTCATCTCACTTTTGATGATATTTTTATGTTTGTTTTTTATGAGCGATATCAAAAAGAAAACAGGGAAAATATGGATATATGTGCTTCTTGCATTATTTATCGCCGCAATGCTTACTTCCGGATCGCGCGGACCTATTCTTGCGCTTATCATCGGGCTTTTATGCACAATGCTCTACGGTATTGTAATTGCAAAACGTTCACTTAAAACACGTATTATATATTTATTTTTTGTAGTAGTACTCCTTGCTGGATTTTATGGATTTTTAAAAACCGATTTGGCACTCTCTGTTCCCGGCATTGATCGTCTGGCTGGAACACTGCAGGGAACGCAAAATGTTGATGCCCGCCTTATGGCATGGCAAATTTTTATGGAAGGATTTCGTGCAAAACCACTAACAGGGTATGGATTAGAAAATGCTCCTATTGCATACTTTACATTTTTTAATCCCAAAATTTTTAATTTTGAAGAGGTTATTTTTGATCGTCCGCATAATAAATTCATTGAGATACTCGTAACGCAGGGATTGATAGGGTTTTTCATCTGGGCGCTTTTTATTCTATGCGTGTTTTGGGCAATCAAAGGCGTAAAAGAGAATTGGAAAAAAATTTCCCTTATCAGGATGACGGTTGCTTATTTAGTTCAAAATGCATCACTATTTGATATGCAGGCAAGTTATTTGTTGTTTTTCTTTGGAGTTGCGCTCACCGCTCCCACAATTTCTATTGAACGGCAAAATCGAAAGGCAGAGCGCCAAACATACGTTTCTCCACTTGCAACGTCGCTTTTGACCATTGCGCTCATATACGGCTGGTACATATCATTTTCGCATCTCTATTTAGTACGAACAGTTATTGCTCGAGCACAACTGTCGTTTTCAGAAGGGTTGCCTGCGTATACGCAATTAATGGAAAAAGCAGGGCCATTCAAGCAGGAAGTTTCAATTATTTTCAATTCATATACGCAAGCGCACGCAAAAGAAGTTAATTCACAAGATCAGCTAAATATAATGATTGATGTTTTTAGAAAAGCATACGCACAGGACCCATATGATATGCGTATTTTCAATTTTTACGTAGGACAGATGACAAACGCGATTTCTGCAAAGAGCGCGAATAATATGGATACATCAAAAGAGCGCGCAGAAATCATAAAAGTATTTAATGAAATGACTGCACGATTTCCAAAATTTCCCGATCTTTATTTAAATCGTGCAACGTTTGAGGGGCTCGTGGGAGATAAAAAGCACGCCTTAAAAATTTTATTAGACGCAGAGTCAACGATGCTTTTTTCGCCGCGGCACGTGTATTACTTAGCGGGGCTGTATGATACACTCGGAGAAGAAAAACTGGCACTTGCGGCAATTAAAAAAGGCGAGGCAAATAATATTTCCCCTAACTCAATTGACGCGGGGCTTGTTGCGTTATCGGTCTATATACAAAATAAAGATATTATCGGAACACAGCGATCAATTGGATCAATTGGAACCGAAGATCAAAGCGATGATACGCTTGCAAAGGTAAATGAAGTACTCTTGCGGTATAACGTACCAAAAATTTCACGGCAAGATTTGTACCTTGCGGGAATTTTTACGTATCTCAATGAAAAGAAGGATGACCGAGCATACGAGCTGATTCAAAAATTGCAAGAATTTGATGAATCGGAAACCACAAAACAAAAAATAAATTCTGTTCTTTTGCAATTTAATAAACAAGCTATTCAATAATTTTTTATTGAGTACGCTGACACACCTTCCTAAGGAAAAGCGTATAAAGAAAAAATATTTCAGAAAATAATAAAGAGGTTAATGTTTTTGAGCAAACTCGCGAAAGAGCCGAATGAATGTTGCATGAGGAAATAGGAAACGCGAAGATAGTCGCGTTAAGCCAGACCTGAGCGTTTCCATAAAATGACCGAATCAACATTCCGGCTCTTATCGTATGAGAGCGAAAAAACATGAAAACGACTTGCTTGCATAAAAAGAGTTTCATGGTGCTGTGGGTTAGCACAGCTTCTCTATAAAAGCAACTTTTGGGTGTGGATAACTGAAAATGGCTATCCCCACCGATAGTCATTAAGTAAGGTCACTTGCATATAATCATTGTACTGAGGTAAGCATCGGCCGAACATTTTTATTCATATTAAAAAAATACCATGCAGCCAACCACCCCACGGACAAAAACCGACCAATCACCCTCCACAGGATTAAAAATTTCGCGGTATTTTACAAAAAAAGGAATTCATCCGTATGATGAGGTGGTATGGCAAAAAACCGATGCAATTATTCCGGGAAAAGATAAGCCCGCATATGAACAAAAAGGCGTTGAATTTCCTGATTTTTACTCAGTGAATGCTATTAATATCATCGCGTCAAAATATTTTCGCGGTCATGGCATAAAAAAAGAAACATCTTTGCGGCAAATCATTAGTCGCGTGGCAAAAACTTTTCGCAAATGGGGGGAAGAGCAAAAGTAATTTAAAAATAAACTTGAGGCAGACATCTTTGAAGATGAATTAACTTCGATTATCTTACATCAGCGGGCATGGTTTAATTCACCAGTATGGTTTAATGTTGGAGTGAATGAGAATCCGCAATGTTCCGCATGTTTTATTCTTTCAGTTCGCGATTCCATGGAATCGATTTTGGACTGGATAAAAACCGAAGGAATTATCTTTAAAAATGGCTCAGGATCTGGGATAAATTTATCAAATTTAAGAGCAAAAGGGGAACCGCTTTCAATCGGAGGCAGTTCTTCAGGACCTATTTCATTTATGCGTGGAGCAGATGCGGTTGCGGGATCCATAAAATCAGGAGGAGCAACCCGAAGAGCCGCAAAAATGGTACTTTTGAACGCAGATCATCCGGATATTTTAGAGTTTATACGGGTAAAAGCCGATGAAGAGTTAAAAGTTCGGGCGTTTATTGAGGCGGGATATGACTTGACAGACATGAACCACCCGATGTGGCAAAATATTTTCTTTCAAAATGCCAACAACTCAATCCGCATTGGCGATGATTTTATGCAGGCGGTACTTCGCGATAAAGAGTGGCATACAAAATATCGAAAAACAGGAGAAATCGCGCAAACGTATAAGGCAAAAGATTTACTTTGGGAAGCGGCAAAGGCCGCATGGGAGTGCGGAGATCCCGGGGTTCAATTTGATGATACGATTCAAAAATGGCATACCTGCAAATCATCGGGAAAAATAAATGCAACAAATCCTTGTGCGGAGTATGTCTTTTTAGACAACACTAGCTGCAATTTAGCGTCCATTAATTTGATGAAGTACCTTAAAGATGATGGAAGCTTTGACGTGAAGGGATTTAAGCATACAGCCCAAGTGACCTTTATGGCGCAGGATATTCTCATAGATAGAGCGGGGTATCCGATAGAGAGCATTGGAGAAGAAACAAAGAAATACCGAACGATCGGCCTTGGGTATGCAAACTTGGGGTCACTCCTTATGGCCCTTGGTATCCCTTACGATTCAGACGAGGGACGAACATGGGCGGCTTCCATTTCAGCACTTATGCTCGGAGAGGCATATAAAACATCCTCGCTTCTTGCTGAAAAAAATGGTGTATTTAGTGAATACGAAAAAAATAAGGAGTCAGCGCTTAATGTAATGAAAATGCATCGGGAAAAAGCATACGAGATAAACGATGCACATGCGCCAAAAACGATTTTGGAAGAGGCACGGCATCTTTGGGATGAGGTGGTGGATATTACGCCTGTGCATGGACTACGGAATGCGCAAGCAGTGGTTATTGCGCCGACTGGAACCATTGGTCTTGCGATGGATTGCGATACAACCGGTATTGAACCCGATTTCTCGCTTGTAAAAATGAAGCAGTTAGTGGGAGGAGGATTTATGCTTTTTGTCAATAAAACTGTTCCCAATGCGCTCAAGCGAATGGGGTACTCTCAGGAAGAAATTGATGATATTATTGCGCATTTAGAGCGAACTAAAAATATCGAAACCGCGCCGCACATAAAAGAAGAGCATATTCCTGTGTTTGATACTGCAGTAAAACCGGCTGACGGTACGCGCTCCATTCATTGGATGGGACACGTAAAAATGGTTGCCGCGGTACAGCCGTTTGTATCAGGTGCAATTTCAAAAACTTTCAATATGCCGTCCGATGCGACGATTCAAGATATTTATGATGCGTATTATGAGTCATGGAAATTAGGTATTAAGTGCCTTGCGGTATATCGCGATAATTCAAAGGCAACACAAGCACTCTTTGGCGCGGCAAAAAAAGACAAAACCAAAAAACCGCAAAGAAGGAAGTTGCCCGATATTCGCCAGTCGGAAACACACAAGTTTTCAATTGCAGGACACGAGGGATATTTGACATACAGTTTTTTTGAGGATGGAACATTGGGTGAGATATTTATTAAAATGTCAAAGCAGGGAAGCACATTAGCGGGACTGCTGGATGCGTTTGCCATTGCAATATCCATCGCCCTGCAATACGGGGTGCCATTGAAAGATTTAGTGCGCAAGTTGTCCATGATGCGGTTTGATCCTATGGGTATCACAAACAATTCAGAAATTCGCTTTGCCAACTCAATTATTGACTACATCTTTAAATATTTGGCCGCCCGATTCTTACAACATGGCGACTTGGTATCTTTGGGACTTGCAAAACATGACGTTGCGCTCCAAAATCAGCCAAAGTTATTTGAGGCGCAAGTTGCAACTGCGCGCGATGAACATATTGGATCAATGGGGCAGCCAGAATTATCCGGGCCTCCTTGTAAGGGGTGTGGGGGGATGACGATTCGAACCGGATCGTGTTATACCTGCACTGAATGCGGGGAGTCGACAGGAGGATGTAGCTGATGGCAATGTTAAAAACTGTTGATTTTTGAGTTATTTTTTAGGCATTGCTTGAATATGGTTTTATGTTTTATTGTTTATCAAAAAGTAATCGGCAAAAAGATAAGCAATAAAGTGAGAATTTTGAATCTTTCCGAAAAATGCGGGGAGTCGACAGGAGGATGTAGCTGATAAAGGTTTTTATTCAAGCCATTCATTCAATCGCCAATTTGGCCGTCGCTTCGCTCCGGTTCAAATATTCACCCACGGCCTACCCGAATTTCATTCATGGCGTTGAATAAAAACCTTTATAAAAGGAAAGAGGAGATGAAGCTGTTGAATGGAAAATTATATAAATTTGCGGAAAATTTAATACGAAAGGCAAAAGATATATGAAAAACCTTATAAAATAGGGGGTTTTGTTGTATCTTGACATATATTTGTATTTCCTGTAAAATAGATATGTAATTTCGTATTTGAAAAGTGATACAGTATCTTTAAAAAATTAAGCCTCAGTAATTTCGCGCGCGAGGTTTTTTATGCTTTACCCGAAAAAAGACTTTAGTAAATTTACTGTACTGCAGGTGCAGAACCTTTTGGCTCATCAAAAGGAAAGTTTTGATTTATTTCAGAAAACCGCGCTTAGGCAAGTATTTAAGGAATATTTCCCAGTTTCCGACTATTCTGACAAAGATTTGCGGCTGGAATTTGTGGACTGTTATTTTGGAAAGCCAAAAAATACCGAAGAAGAAGCGCGACGAGTAAACGCAAGCTATGAGGCCCCGCTTCGCGTAAAATTCCGTTTAGTTAATTTAATTAGCAAAGAAACAGAAGATCAAGAAATTTATTTTGGCGACTTTCCGATTATGACTGATCGCGGATCATTTATCATCAACGGAAACGAGCGTGTGATCATTAACCAGCTGGTTCGATCAGCAGGCGTGTATTTTACCGCGGTACAATTTGGTGAGCGCAAGTTGTTTGGCGCAAAATTGATTCCACAAAAAGGATCATGGCTTGAATTTCAAGTTGAACCGACAAACATGGTACAGGTGCGCGTCAACCGCCGTAAAAAAGTTCCGGTTACAGTGATGTTGAAGGCACTTGGGGTAACGCAAAAAGAATTGGAAACCATGTTTGAGGGCGTTGACAATCCGGAAGTGAATTTTATAAAGACAACATCAAAGCGCGATGAGACCAAAGATCAAGAGGATGCGCTTTTGGAAATTCATCATAAACTGCGCCCGTTTGAACCAAATACATTTGATAACGCGCAGGCATTTTTTGAAAGCATGTTTTTGATGGAGGATCGGTATTCTTTAAGCGAAGTGGGGCGTTATAAGTTTAACCAAAGGCTAAATATTTCAGGCGTGACTGAGCAAGTTCTTCGCAAAGAAGACGTGATTGCAATTATCACTGAACTTCTTCGCTTGATGAATGATCCGCTCGCAGACGCCGATGATATGGATTCATTAGAATATCGCCGCATTCGAGATGTCAGTGAACTTTTAGGAAATCAAGCCCGTATCGGTGTTGCGCGGCTCGTGAAAAACATCAAAGACCGCATGAGTACGGTTGATAAAACGCAAAAATTATTTCCATCAAACGTATTGTACCCGCGCATTTTCACAAACTCGCTAAAAGAATTTTTTAACCTGTCTCCGCTGTCACAGCTTCTTGATCAAGTCAATATTATGTCTGAAGTTGAGCACAAGCGCAGATTGACTGTCGGAGGTCCGGGGGGACTTAATAAAGATCGGGCAGGATTTGAAGTGCGTGATTTGCATCCTTCTCACTATGGAAAAATTTGTCCGATTCAAACCCCGGAAGGTTCGAGTATTGGATTGGTGCTGTACCGAGCGCTCTATAGTCGCAAAAATGATTTTGGATTTTTAGAAACTCCGTACTATAAAGTTGAAAAAGGACGCGTGACCGACGTACTTGAATATATTGATACCAAAAAAGAAAAATTATCAATCATTGCAAGCGCAAATGTAATGCTTGATAAAAAGAAAATGATTATGGGCGATGAAATTGAGGCGCGCATAAACAATGAACCATCGCTTGTTTCAAAAGATCAAGTGGATTATATGGAAGTCTCGCCGTTTCAAATTTTTTCAGCATCAACAAGCAAAACAAGCAGTCCCCCTTATTCGCCCGCATGTTCCTCAGGTTGGAACGGGACTTGAAGAGGCAATCGCAAAAAGCAGCGGCTATGTTGTCGTTGCAGAGCATGATGGGGAAGTAGTGGAGGCCGATGGATCTCATATTATGGTGTTGTATGATTCCAAAGAAGGGAAAGCAAAGAAAACATACTATTTGCAAAAATTCCAAAAAACAAATTCATTTACGTGCTTTCATCAGCGCCCGATTGTTGCCCCGGGACAAAAATTTAAAAAAGGCGATGCACTTGCGGATGGTCCCTCAACCAATCAGGGAGCGCTTGCTTTGGGGCAGAACCTTACGGTTGCATTTTTGTTCTGGTACGGGTTCAACTTTGAAGATGCAGTCATTGTATCTTCTCGGGTATTGAAGCAAGATGCGTTCACATCAATTTTTTTGGAAGAGTTTAGTGTTGATGTGCGTGATACAAAACTTGGAAAAGAAGAAACTACGGGAGATATTCCAAATATTCCAGAGAGCAAACTTCGCAATTTAGATTCCGAAGGGGTTATTCGCATCGGAGCAGAGGTGCGTCCGGGAGATATTTTAGTAGGAAAGATTACCCCAAAGAAAGAACTTGATTTGACCCCTGAAGAAAAACTTTTGAAAGCAATCTTTGGTGAAAAGGTAGAGGAAATTAAAGATTCATCACTTTATGTTGAGCCGGGAAAATCAGGAAGAGTGATTCGCGTAAAGTCATTGACTCGCTCAAACGGAGAAATTTCAGAGCCAGGAGTTATCAAGCGCATTTCGCTTCAAATTGCAAAATTGCGAAAATTGCAAATTGGAGATAAGCTTGCGAATCGTCACGGAAATAAAGGCATTGTTGCAATTATTGTCCCAGAAGAAGATATGCCATTTTTGCCAGATGGCACGCCGGTTGATATTATCTTGAGCCCGCTTGGTGTGGTATCTCGTATGAACTTAGGACAAATTCTAGAACTTCATATGGGCTATGCCGCATCAAAACAGGGATATAGGGCAGTTGTTCCTCCGATGTCAGGAATGGGAGAAGAAGAATTAAAAGAAGAACTAAAAAAAGCTGGCATTGCACCTGATGGAAAAACGGTTTTGTATGATGGAAAATCAGGAGAGCCGTTTGGAGACAGAGTTGCAGTTGGGACGATGCACATGATGAAACTGTCACACATGGTAGAAGACAAAATTCATGCGCGCTCCATTGGTCCTTACTCGCTCATTACCCAACAGCCCTTAGGAGGAAAA
Source organism: Parcubacteria group bacterium GW2011_GWC1_41_7 (assembly GCA_000997465.1). Classification (GTDB taxonomy): domain Bacteria; phylum Patescibacteriota; class Minisyncoccia; order UBA6257; family HR35; genus LCBW01. The sequence goes on along the minus strand of LCBW01000009.1, from coordinate 4,898 downwards.
TCACAATTTGGAGGACAGCGCTTGGGAGAAATGGAGGTCTGGGCCTTGGAAGCATACGGTGCGGGAAATATTTTGCAGGAAATGTTGACGTTGAAGTCGGATGATGTAAAGGGGCGCTCAAACGCATATGCAAGCATCATTAAAGGAGAAGAGATTCGTATGCCTTCGATGCCGTCAGCATTTAATGTGCTCGTGAAAGAATTACAAGGATTGGGATTGAACATTGATATTAAGCGCAACGATAGGGAGGGGATGTCGTATGATACCGTAGGATCCATTCCGCAAAGCGCAGACCCCACAGAAAGCAAGGTGCCAGAGCGACCCGCAGCTGATACCAAATAAAAACCAGCCATGTATAACAAACTGCGCGGAGAAGACATTTCATCAATTTCAATCAATCTGGCTTCGCCCGAGGAGATTTTGAATCAAAGTTTTGGGGAAGTGGTAAAACCAGAAACCATCAATTACCGAACCGGTAGGCCGGAGCGGGATGGTTTGTTTTCAGAAGTTATTTTTGGACCAGTAAAAGATTTTGAATGCTATTGCGGAAAATACAAAAAAAATCAATTTGTGCGCGTAAAATGCGATCGGTGTGGCGTTGATGTCACGCACTCATCAGTGCGTAGAGAGCGCATGGGGCACATCACCTTAGCAACGCCAGTAACGCACATTTGGTTTATGAAGGTGTATCCGTACGCAATCAGCTTATTTTTAAACATTCCCGTAAGTCATCTTGAAAAGGTGGTCTATTATTCTTCATACATTGTCACTCGTGTTAACGACGCCGAAAAGAAAAAACTTTTGGAGTCAATCGAGAAGGCATATAAAGAAAAAGTAAAAGCGTCAAAGGGAACCGATGATCGCGTTGAAGTTGAGGCAACCTATAAGCGCATCAAGGAAGAGCTGAAAAATATTCAAGTGAAAAAAGTATTGACCGACCTTGAATTCTTTTCGTTGTCGCGAAAATACCCGAACTTATTTGAGGTGGGAATCGGATCAGAACCTATTCGCAGATTTTTGGAAGAAATCGATTTGCAAAAACTTCGCCGCGAAACTGATGCGCGGCTTAAAAAAGCAACGGGCGTCGATAGAAAACGCCTTTCGTTACTTTTGAAGTTTTCAAATGCATTCATTAAGGAAGCAAAACGGCCCGAGTGGATGATTTTGACCGTCCTTCCCGTTATTCCGCCAGATCTTCGTCCTATTGTCCAGCTTGAGGGAGGAAAATACGCTTCATCAGATCCAAACGATTTATATCGCAGAGTCATCAACAGAAACAATCGATTGAAGAGATTGTATGAGTTGAAAGCTCCTGATATTATTGTGCGCAACGAAAAGCGTATGTTACAAGAGGCAATTGACGCGCTTTTGGACAATGCGCTCAAAAAAGATCAAGGATCAACTGGACAGCGCAAGGTGTTAAAGTCGCTTGCGGATATGCTTCGCGGAAAAAGCGGACGCTTTCGCCAGAACCTTTTGGGTAAGCGCGTTGACTACTCAGGACGCTCTGTTATTGTAGTTGGACCTGAATTGAATTTGAACGAATGCGGTCTTCCGAAAAAAATTGCGCTTGAAATTTTCAAGCCCTTTATTATTCACGAACTTTTAAAAGCTGAAGTTGCTCACACCATCAAACAGGCAAATTATTTGATTGAATCAGAAGATCCAGAAGCACTCAAAGCGCTTGAAGTGGTTATTCGCGACAAGTATGTGCTTTTGAACCGCGCCCCAACTCTACACCGACTTGGCATGCAGGCATTTAAGCCGGTGCTTGTTGAGGGGTTGGCTATTCGTATTCCGCCGTATGTGTGCGCCGCATATAACGCTGATTTTGACGGAGATCAAATGGCGGTTTTCTTGCCGCTCTCTGATGAGGCACAAACCGAAGCAAAGGAAAAGAAAATGCAAAACGACTTTTGGATATTGGTCAACTTTCAGTCAGAGCAAAAATTACCGTTAAAAAATGTAAGGGAGCACAAAACATTGAAACATCAGTGGGACGGGTTTTGTTCAATGAAGCATTGCCATCAGATTATCCGTTTGTAAACGATCACATCAGCAAAAAAAAGGTAAACGCAATTATTCAAAATGTATATCAATTGTATGGAGATGAAAAAACTGCAATGGTGTTGGATAAGATCAAGCGCATGGCCTTTCAGCATTTAACCGCATCGGGCATTTCATGGGGATTTGGAGATCTCTCTACTCCCGCGCACAAAAAAGAGGTGGTTGATCGAACGCGCAAACGTCAAGAAGAGATTGAAAAAACGTATGAAGCAGGACTTCTCTCGCGCGGTGAAAAGCGGATGCTTATCATTGAAGAGTGGTTAAAGGTTATCAAAGAACTTAACCAGCGGTTGCAGGAGGGATTTGCGGTTTCCGCAGGTCCGCGCATGATGGTAGAATCCGGTGCGCGCGGATCATGGACCCAGCTTTCACAGATGATGGCTATGAAGGGGTTGGTTGAAAATCCAAAAGGAGATATTATTGAACTTCCTATTTTAAATTCGTACAAAGACGGATTGACTCCGCTGACCTATTTCATTAGCGCGCACGGTGCTCGAAAGGGTGCATCAGATACCGCACTGAAAACTGCAAAAGCAGGGTACCTTACTCGTCGTATGGTTGATGTTGCACATGATGTTATTGTGCGGGAGAGTGACTGCGGAGATGATGTAGGCGTTATTATTACCGCACAAGAATCACAAGAAGCAGGAGAAGATTTTTCAGATAAAATTTATTCCCGCATTATCCTAGAAACCGTCAAAGACAAAGAAGGAAATATTATTGTATCAAAAGGAGAATACATCAGCCGAGAAGCTGCTTTGAAAATTGAAAAATCAGGTGTTGTGAGTCAAATTCGTGCACGTTCACCGTTTACCTGCAAAACAATCGGAGGAGTATGTTCAAAGTGTTATGGATTGGATTTGTGCTATAACAAGCCCATTGAGCTTGGGGAAGCGGTTGGAGTAATTGCCGCCCAATCTCTCGGAGAGCCGGCAACACAGCTGACTATGCGCACCTTTCACTTTGGAGGCGTAGCAGGAGCCGCGGACATTACTCAAGGTGTGCCGCGCGCAGAAGAATTACTTGAAATTCGCACGCCCAAAAACGAAAGCATTTTATCTCCGTTTAACGGAACAGTGAGAAAAATTGAACAAGTGCCCAAATACTATAAGGTTATGATGCAAGGGGCACAGGGCAAGCGCGTAACTATTTCGGTTCCAAAGGCGTTTTCATTGACTGTTAAAGAGGGATCAAAAGTATTGAAGGGTCAACCGCTCAACGAAGGGTATCGCGATCCAAAGAAAATCTACTTATATGAAAATAAAATGGCAGCGTTCAAGTATATTTTGAACGAACTGAAGAAAGTGTATAACTTCCAAGGAGCTGAAATTCACGATAAACATGTAGAAATTATTGTGCGCAAAATTTTCTCTCGCGTGCGCATCAAAGACCCGGGAGATTCAAATTTTGTCTCAGACGAGATTGTTGAAAAAGATATCTTTTTGACACTCAACCAAGAGCTTCGCGCGAGCCGCAAAAAGCCAGCAAAGGGAGTATTGGTTATTCTCGGGATTACCAAGGTTGCCTTGTCATCCTTTAGTTTCTTATCTGCCGCGTCATTCCAAGAAACTTCACGCGTGCTCATTAAAGCCGCGCTTGAATCGAAAGAAGACCCGATTAAAGGATTGAAAGAAAACATTATCTTAGGGCGCAAGCCGATGATTGGGAAATTATTCCGTGATATGATGGCGGAAAAAGCCAAGGTAGACCAATCTCAATCCGCTTAATTCTTCATCTAATTTATCTTATAATAATAAGCGCAAGAAGTATCTTGCGCTTATTATATTTTGCCGCGTACAGAGAACTGTGTACTGGTTATTTGCTTATGAGGGTGTAGCTCAGTTGGTTAGAGCGCCGGCCTGTCACGCCGGAGGTCGCGGGTTCGAGCCCCGTCACTCTCGCCCCAAACTAGAGTTCAGACATGCGGAACACAGTTTGGGGCGGGTATCGTATACATGCCACAAAACACATGTATGTTTTGCGGCGGCCAGCTAAAAGCTGGCCGCGATTATGTCTTTTCATAAAAATTTTGCGGCGGTAGTTCAGTGCTAGAATATCTGCCTTCCAAGAAGAGGGCGTTTGTCTTTTTGCTAAAGACAAACGTGGTGCGAATCCGGCTTCTTATTTTATACGCGGGTATCGTATAAAGGCTATTATGCCTGCCTTCCAAGCAGGCGATGCGAGTTCGATTCTCGCTACCCGCTCATTTAAAAATCTATTCCAAGGGGCTAATTTTTACATCCTATGATATAGTTCATATAAATGACTATTGCAAAAAAGGCGCAAGAGCATATCAGAAAATTGTGCGCGAAACAGGAAAATATTTTTGGCATGGAGGCGTATGACCATCATTTTGTTTCTGTCGTGAGATACGCAAAGCAATTGGCAAAAAAAACGAATGCAAATAAAGAAATTGTTGAAGTTTCCGCATGGCTTCACGATGTGGGAAGTGTTTTGGGGGATTATAAAAACCATCATATCACAGGAGCTAAGTATGCAGGAAAATTTTTAGAAAAAAATAACTATCCAAAGGAAAAAATTGAAGCGGTACAGCACTGCATTATGGCTCATAGAGGAAGCAAACAGATACCAAGAAAGACTATTGAGGCAAAATGCTTAGCTGACGCAGACGCAATGGCACATTTTGATCAAGTAGGATCGCTTTTTAGTTTAGCGATGAAAACGCACCACATGAGCGTACCTGAAGCAGAGAAATTTATTTTAGCAAAACTGCAACGATCCTATAAAAAATTGACTCCACGTGCAAAAAAAATAGTTGCAGAAAAATATCGTGCGACAAAAATACTTTTAAAACGGTAGCACTCCTTTCT
>LCBW01000008.1 GCA_000997465.1 Parcubacteria group bacterium GW2011_GWC1_41_7 | reverse complement strand
TTATGGAACATTCACATTTCATCGGCGTTGCAAAGAATTTCTTCGGGGCTTTCTTATAGTGCGTTTATGGGGCTCATGAAGAAAAAACAAATCACGGTAAATCGAAAAATGCTCTCGGAAATTGCAAAGGATTATCCGGAGACATTTGAAAAAATAGTACAAGAGGTTAGGTAAACGCTCTTTATTAAAAATTCCCCAATCTTGGGGAATTTTTAATTTCTCACCTTATAATTTTCCTATCATGCTCGCAGGGTCACATTTACTATTTGGAAATGCACTGGCGCTTTCTGCTTCCAGCACTCCGCTGTCGGCATTTTTAACTGGATTGATTTCTCATCATATCGGGGATGCACTACCGCATATTGATGGAAATATTTTTCGTGAAAATGAGCACGATGATACGTTTTTAAATGTAAAGCAATGGCCAATAAAATTGTGGGTTCTTTTTTTGCTTGATGTAATGCTTGCCGTAGTGGTGCTTAAATTTACCGTACTCAGTGCACCAGAAAAAATAGGAACGTCTTGGCGTTTGCTCTTTTTTTGGGCAAGTATTGGATCGGTATTGCCGGATGTTATTAATTTCACAAATTTGCGCGAATTATTGCGTAAAACATTATTAGGAAAGGCATATTTGAATTTTCATAAAAATTTTCACTTCAAGATATCCAGTAAATCGAGAAAAGGAAAAATATTTTTTGCGTTTTTAGCACAATCCATTGTGCTTTTGCTATCAATTATCACCCTACTGGGAATCGTCGCATCATAATGTAACATTTTTACCATGGACGGATCATCACCTCTATCATTTCTTGCATTTTTTATCTCGTCGAACCTCACAAGGATTATCGCAATTGTTGTTTTATTTTTCTTTGGAAAAATAATTCTTTCATCTCTTGTTAAAAAACTTCTTATGTTGGTTCGCGTTTCAGGGCAAATAAAAAAATACGATCCTGAAAAATTAGAAAAGCGCATAACGCTTTTACATGGTATTTTGATGACCATGGGGAATGCAGTTATTTTGATTATTGTTTTTATGATGCTTCTTGAGCTATTTGGAGTTAGTATCGGACCGATCCTTGCGGGAGCTGGAGTGCTTGGATTTGCAATTGGTTTTGGGGCGCAAACACTTGTAAAAGATCTTATTTCAGGACTTTTTATTCTTATTGAAGATCAATTTTCCTTAGGAGATAAAATAAAAGCCGCGGGATTTGAGGGAAAAGTTGTTGGCATGACTATGCGATTGACAATACTTGAGGATGAAGAGGGAAACGCCTACTATCTTTCAAATGGTTCTTTGGGGAATATTGTCAATCTCTCAAGGCGTAAATAGGGATGAGAGTTACTGTTTTCGTGAAACTCAAAGCAAAACAAGAAAAAATTGAAAAAATTTCAGATACTGAGCTACAAGTGTGGCTACGGGAACAACCCGTAGAAGGGAAAGCAAATAAAGAGCTTATTAAGTTACTTGCAAAACACCTTAAGGTACCTCAAAAAAATATAGAAATTATCTCTGGTAAAACCTCAAAGCATAAAATTCTCGAAATAATAATGTGACCCCAGGAGGAATCGAACCTCCAACCACCAGCTTAAAAGGCTGTTGCTCTGCCAATTGAGCTATGGGGCCATTATAAATCCTGACAAAAATATTTTACGACAATTTTCTCATTTTCATTGCATTTTAGGAATTTATTTTTTATTTAAATTTACAGCATACTATCCCCAAAATTCAGATTTTTAAAGCTATTTGAGATCGTATAATATAACTAGGATGAAAAAAATAATGTTTTTTGCATTAGGTATATTTTTTATTGCACATCTATCATCTGCTCAAGCCGCAATTAATCTAAACCTTCATGTTTATTCTGGTGTTCGGGGAAATTCAAATCTTGTTGAAGCAGGAAGTAATGGAATTCCAACTGATTTTTTTGCTCCGCCAACAGGCGTGAGCGTAAAAGAAGATACAGATTATCGCCTTTGGATTACGGGACTTACCGTAGGACAAAATTTTGTGATAAAACAAGAAAAAATTGAACCTCCGGGATCTGTGTTGACAACCGCTCCTTTTAGCGCATCCGCAGTGACCATGCAGTACAATGGCACTTTTCAATCGCCCCAAAGGAATACCTATGAACTGTGGAGGGTATGGATTGAGCAGGGATCTCAAACAAGCAATTCAAAGTATTTTTATTTAGTAGATGAAGATTATGCTAACAGTCCAACGGGAAATAATCAAGTGCGAGCCACAGTGAATCCAGGAAATATTACAGGGCTTGAATCATCGCAGGTCCAAGTAACGTGGAATAAACTTTTTTGTCCCGCGTCTCTTGGAACCATTTCTATTGATAAAACGCGCAGACCGGCATCTGGGGGAACAGGGGACGCGACATTGTCGGGCGCTTCCATATCAGGATCTGATTTTTCAAGTGGGTCCGTTGACGCAGTGACAAAACAAATTACAACAACAAGCCATACATTACAAACTTTTTATGATTTTGTGATAAAAAGCTTAGGAGCACTTATTTCAAATAAAGCAACATTGACGGTGAACCCCGATGTGCCGGCATTTGAGTACGCATGCTATGTTGGCTTTTGTTATGAATGTGACAGTGGAGCATCACCCCCCTCTGCATCGTGCAGGGTAGTAAATAATCAAGTGTGCAAGAATCAAACACCTTCAAAAGACTGCAAAGTTGAAATTCGAGAATAATGAGCATGCTTGAGGTATATCTTTACGCACATGACTGAAAAGGAGGCAGTATATCTTATTGAAGTAGAAAAAATAAAACCAAATCCGTATCAACCACGGACTCATTTTGATGAAGGGGGAATAAAAGAGCTTGCGGAGTCAATCCGAGAGTACGGAATTTTAGAACCGCTACTAGTCACTCGAAGAGAGGTATTTACCGACTTAGGGGTTGAAATTTATTACGAATTGGTTGCGGGAGAGAGGAGATTGCAAGCGGCAAAAATGTTGGGACTTCAAGTGGTCCCTGCTATTATCAGAAAATTTTCAGAAAAAGAAAAACTTGAAATTGCACTCATTGAAAATTTACAACGAAGAGATTTAAATCCTATTGAACAAGCAAAAGGATTCGCGCGACTTGCAGAAGAATTTAGTTTAACACAACGTGAGATCGCGCTCAAAATGGGAAAAAGCAGAGAATATATTGCAAATAATGTGCGCCTCTTAAAACTTCCTGAATTTATAAAAGATGCAATTTCAGACGGACGCGTATCAGAATCGCAAGCACGATTGCTTTTGGCAGTCAATGACATTAAAGTGCAAGAAGGTTTATTTAACGATATCGTTAATGAGAAATTATCTGTCAAGCAGGCACAAAATCGTCTTCGTAAAAAACTTGCCGGTCAAAAACCAGAGCGAGGGTTTATGGAAATGGAGCAAGAATTTGAAGAGGCGCTTGGAACAAAAGTTAAAATTCAAAAAAGCCAGACAGGTATTCGCGTTGAAATAAATGTATACTCAGAAGAAGATCTTGAGAAAGTTTTGTCTGCGGTAAAACACAAGGGAATTTCAGGGAACGAAAGCGATAAAGAGCATGACTTTGGGCATATGCAAATAGTCCCAACTAAAAAATTAGAGGTATTTGATGAAAAAGAACCCGAACAAGATCCATTAGAAAAATTTGAAAAAATGCTTGATGCAATTGAGGAACCCTTTGAAAATAAGCCGATAGAAACCGTCGAAGAACTTTAATTTGTTCTACAATATTGATTGTAGCTAAATGATGCTGAGTATGCTCCACAGCTCCAGCCCGCCGCTCCTCCAGCTCTGGTTTCGCCCGTTGAAGGATAATACGTGAAAATATCAATATGGTTGTAGTGCCAACATGCCCAACCGTCCATGGATTTCATATTAGTTTTATAATCAAGGGCCCCTTCCCAAATAGACGCATCAGGATCTCCTTGCTCCATATATGAACTCACAAGGTAGTGAGTTGGGCTATTGAGCGCGGTTTCAAGCTCCGCTCCTGTCATGCTTGCGCCATTTGTGACACAGGACAAATATTGGTATCCATTACCACCAACTCCGCGCAAAGGATCCTTGGGAATAACTCCGGCAATACCTACATTAGCTAAAACGCGCTCAAGTTCTAAATATCCAGTTTCTTTATTAAATGTTAAATGAGAGGAATCTCCAATGCGAGGCAGAAAGCCATGCTGAGTAATATACTGAGAAAGATAAATTTCAAGAGTTTTCAAATCTTGAACTCTGCGAGCGTCTCTTGTTTTTATGCCAAATCCACCCATCTGGCGCATAACAATACCAGCTAAAATTCCAACAATAAGGAGAACAATAGAAACTTCAATAAGTGTAAAAGATGATGATTTTTTTGAAGAAATCATTTTGTAAACTCAAATAGCGATTTCCACGTCAAAGGGTCTGTAAAAAAATAAATATATAAGGCAATGATGAGATAAAAAACAAGCAGAAGCACGGCGGTGTTTCCTTTGTTGCGCATAAATTATTCTTGACGAAATGCTTTAATAATCGGCTCCATATTTCCTTCCATAATAGCGGCAAGGTTGTGCCACGATTTTCCGATGCGATGATCAGTGATTCTGTTTTGTGGAAAATTGTAGGTACGCATTTTTTCAGATCGATCCTGCGATCCAATAGATGACTTGCGAGTATCAGAAATATCCTTTTTAATACGGTCTTGTTCTTCCTGCCATAGCTTTGTTTTTAAAAGCTCAACTGCAATTTCGCGGTTTCGTTGTTGCGTTCTCTCTGATTGACTGTTAATGACAATTCCAGTGGGTCTGTGAATGAGACGAACGGCAGTTTCAACCTTATTAACATTTTGCCCTCCAGGGCCCGATGATCGATAAAATTCAACTGTTATATCAGAATCTTTCACCTCAATCTGCGGAGCATCAACTTTTTGAACAATAACAACGGAGGCAGTTGACGTGTGAACTCTTCCGGATTTTTCAGTTGTTGGGACGCGTTGAACGCGATGTACGCCGCTTTCTTGGATCATAAGGGTAAACGCTTGAGGTCCAGCAATTTCAGCCATTAAGCTTTTAATACCTCCTATATCGTTTTGCTGATCTTCATGAATTTTTACCTTCCACCCATTTTTTTCAAAAAAACGTGAATACATTCGCCATAAATCAAGCGCAAAAAGAGCGGCCTCATCACCGCCAACCCCAGCCCGAATTTCAATAAGAAATTTTTCCATATATGTAAAGACGATAGATTTTTACGCGAACAAAAAATGATTCCCTTGCTTTGGGAAGGGAGGTATGGTACAATTTAATCGGTTTTTGTACGTTTTTGCTGTCTTTTCAAAAACTTTTGCATTTGCCCCATAACAACCTTTTTTTCCTCAGTTCCCGTAAAAAGTGGCGAGCAATTTCGGCACATTTCAACCGCAATCTCGTTTCGGGTCCCTGAAATTGAATAGGTATTACCGCAAGCGCACGTAACTTGTGTTACAGTATATTGTGGGTGTATTTGCTTTTTCATGATGTAGGTATTATAACATTATCTAATGGAAAATCAAACAATACAGCAAACAGACCAAAAAAACGACGCTATTAAGCGGATGCTTTCAGCTGGGGTTCAATATGGACGCCTCAAGCGTTTTACCCAAACTCGCATGAGAAGGCATTTAATGTCTTCAAATATTAAAAATATGGAGATTTTCAACCTTGACGAGACCAATACAGGAGTTGAAAAAGTTTCAGAGGTTATCAAAAAAACCATTGCCGATAACAAAAAGGTTCTTTTTGTAGGAACCCATGCCGCATCAATTGACGCGGTAAAAAATATGGCCGTATCACTGGATCAGCCGTATGTCAATTTTAAATGGATTGGTGGGTTTTTAACCAATTTTGAAACCGTAAAATCACGATTGAAATACTTTAACGACCTGAAGGAAAAAGTAGAATCAGGACAAATCGCAGAATATTCAACTCGCGATCGTGTTGCTGCAAAAAAGGAATATGAAAAAATGGCAAAATCCTACGAGGGAGTGTGCCAGATGAGCGAATTGCCGGCATTGATTTTTTTGGTAAACGGCGCATATAAAATGCATCAAACAGTGATTAGGGAAGCGCGTATCAAAAAAATACCAATTGTCGGTATTGCAGGATCTGATAATAATCCGGAAACATTTTTAGCATATATTCCCGCAAACGATCGGGCACCAAAAAGTATAGCATTTATCGCACAAACACTTTTAGAGCGGTTGGGTCAAAATAAATCTGCCGATAGTGTTCAAGATAGGATAGTCGAAATCACATCATCAGAGGAATAAATACTCTTATTGCACACACATGGATCAACAATTAGTTCAAAAGATAAAAGAATTGCGCGAGGAAACAGGCGCGCCGATGGGCATGTGCAAGGAAGCACTTGAGGCGTCGGGGATTGATTTAGAAAAGGCAAAAGAATATATTCGCAAAAAGGGAGGAAATATTTTAAAAGATAAAGCAGATAAAGTCGCAGGATGCGGTATTATCGAAGGGTATACGCATTTTAATGGAAAGGTAGGATCACTTGTTGAGCTTCACAGTCAAAGTGATTTTGTTGCAAAAAGTCCAGAATTTAAATCTCTTGCGCATGAGCTTGCGCTTCAAGTTGCATTTATGAATCCTGTATATATTAATTCCGAAAGTATCCCGGAGGACCTAAAAACAAAAAAGAAGGATGAATCTCGTAAGGAAGTAGAAAGCAAACCTGCTGAAATTCAAGAAAAAATTTTAGAAGGAAAATTACAGAAATGGTATGAGGAGGTTTGTTTAGTTGAGCAGGGGTATTTTAAAGATGAGAAAATCAAAATAAAGGATTTAATAAACGAAACCATTAGTAAATTCAAAGAAAAGATTGAAGTTCAGCGATTTGTTCGGCTCTCGGTAAATTCCGGCGCCACCGAAGGGGTAAGCCAGTTGGGCGAGAGCGCAAGAGAACACGATTCTGTGGCGTAATGCGATGAATGAAGTTTTTTTCTATTTTTCTCCTTTTATCAGTATCGGAATTTTTGTCTATCTCGCTCGCTATTTAAAAGGAAAAACGGAAAAAGTTCGTTTAACCGGAGCTGATTATTTAAGGTTCATTAATACTGAACGAAAGTGGTACTCAAAATTTCGAAAGCTGCGCATTAAACAGCGATTTGTCAGATTCATTGAAATCTGGGTGGCGATGTATGAAAAATTTTTGCGTAAAATGCGTATTGAAGCGTTGCGCATGCAGGTGTGGGTTGATAAAAAATTAGAAGGTATAAAGGAAGAGCGGGATCATCAAGAAAAACAATCGCAATTAGAACAGGAGGCACAGGCGCAAGCAGAACAGAAAATTTTTGATCAAATGATGGAACCAAATGAGATGCCTTTGTATAACGCGGTAACAGCGATTTCGGAAGCTTCAAAGATTGAAGCTCCGAAAAAAAAGCGCGGAAGAAAAAAGAAAGTAGAAATTATTGCGGAAGTTATGGGGGAAGGGGAAGAAAAGAAATCAGATATAATCTAAATACGTCCCAGGGGTGCCGGAGCGGTCAATCGGGCTTGGCTGTAAACCAAGTGGCCCTGTGCCTACGTGGGTTCAAATCCTACCCCCTGGACAAGGAATTCGTATATTTTCTCTGGGACCGGTTGTTCGCATATTCCAGCGATATACGCCAACCTTGTCTCTCGCGCTTGCAACCCCTTCGGGGACCAAGCTTGCAAGCGCTCCGAGGCATCCCTTCGAAAAAATACTCATTTCTTGAATAAAAAAGTATCCGGAGATATATCTTGGGTGAGATTTAGGTAGGTCGCGGCAACAAAGTTGCCGCAATCGAATGAAAGATATATATCAGAATACGACAATAGACCCCATCGTCTAATGGTTAGGACGCTTTTATGTAAAAGCAATAGCTTTTACATAAAGTTACCTATATAAATATAGGTAACAGACCTTTCACTCACCTCTCTTGATGGTCCTATCGTCTAATGGTTAGGACATCGCCCTTTCACGGCGGCAATACGGGTTCGACTCCCGTTAGGACCACCATCAAGAGAGGTGAGCAAGCGGCGGTATCATAAGGCTTACAAGCTTCGAATCCCACTGGGGTCGCGGAGTAAATATTATGAGCGTCTTGCCCAAGTAGCTCAGTCGGCAGAGCGCATCCATGGTAAGGATGAGGTCCGCGGTTCAATTCCGCGCTTGGGCTCAAAAAAACAACGATGGAAAAACAACACACCTGTTCATCATGTATCGTGCATTGTATGGATTTTCGTATTCAGCAAACCGTTGAACGATTGCTTGGATTTTTAGAAATTGCGTATGGTGATTGCGATCGAGTATCTATTGCCGGAGGAGCTGGAAATTTTAAACAACTGGAAGATCATATAAATTTATCAACTAAGCTACACAACAGCACGAATATTATTTTAACTATTCATGAAGATTGCGGGGCAGGAGCAAAAAGAGAAGATCTTGTAAAAGCTCAAAATATTGCAAAAGAGCAACATCAAAACTGCGCTACTCGCACCTTTTTTATAAAACTTGACGGAACCTGGGAAGAGTTAAAGTTATAAAGAAAATAAAAGATTGACTATATGTATATTTAATTTATAATTGTAATAGCATGCCCCAATAAAGAGAAAGGGAGGTGTCAGCTCTTGGATAGTCATGACTACTACGAAGAAAAGACAAAGAAGCGGTGGGAGATTTTCCAGGTAGTTCTTGACCATTGGAAGATCATCATCATCATCCTCGTGGGAGCATTTCTTCTCCAAAAGCATAAGTTGTCTTGAATGAAGATGCACCACGCGGATTGACAGGCCACAAAGCCTGTTTTTATTTTTTAAACATAATGAGTCCTTATAAATTTTAAAATAGGGAAGAGAAGGTAATTTTTGTTTATTACAATATCTATTCCTCTTCTCTTTATTTAAAATATTTTTTTAAAATACATAAAATCTTAAAGATCGAAATATTTAAAATATAATTCACACTTTATAAAAATTATCCGGACCAAGTTTAGCGAAGATGTTTCTTAGAGGGAATTGGTATTTTGATCTGCAAAGCAAGCTTATCTTAGGTTCGTAAAATAATTCTTTTGCGAAGTAAGATAGTTAAGATACGGCATAGCGCTAACTAAAACACTATGCTTAATTCCCCATTATTGCAACGTATAAAAAAGCTGCTGGTAATGGATAATACGATTTTTAAGATCTTCCACTACCCCATTAAGTATCTTGTATGGATTTACGGTGTCTTTTTCTAAATTTTTCTTTAAAGAATTCTTCCAAATATTTCTAAATTCCGTATTTAAATGGATGATTTGAATACCGCACTTAATTGCATGTACAAAATCATCATCCGTAAGGCCTGATCCGCCATGCAGTACAAGCCATGTATTGAAGTTATTTTGTCGCAATGAGCTATGTATCGTCTTGATACGATCAAAATCAATCTGAGGGGATTTTAGGGCATTGCCGCCTTGCAAAATTGTCTGCGGAACTCCATGCACATTGCCAACAGATATAGCCAAAAGATCAACGCCCGTTTCTTGAACAAATCTGATCGCTTGTTCGGGTGTTGTGAGATATTCTGCCTTTATCTCAATTGATCCGCCAAGATCAGATGATCCAGCTAAATATCCAATCTCGCCTTCAATAAGAATTTCTCTTCCTATTTTTTGTTGAATATGATTTCTATACTCTATTACTTTCTTAGTTCGCAAAATATTTTCATCTTCTGTAAACTCAGTGCCATCCATGAGTACTTCATCATAAAGGGCATCTACTGCTTCCATTGCGGTTGTATCGCTTTTGCAATGATCGGCATTAATAAAAATAGGCAGGTTCTTTTTTTGTGCTTCTTGTACCCACTGCCCTGCCATTGTCATCCCAACATATCCGCGTTCACCCTCAGATACCCCAATGAGCATGGGGAGTCCAGTTTCTGAAACTGCGACAACTGCCGCTTTATATTGCTCATAGGTTGCGATATTGTAGTGCAATATCGCCTGATGTTCTTTTAAAGATACAAGTGTCTCTTTAAGTGTTTTCATATTGATTTAATTATATCGTGTCTATAAAAAAGAGGTGGCCTCAAGGGAGGGATGAACGGTATGATGGGTATATGAATCCGTTTTTCTCCCAAAGAGGCCACAGAGTCGGTCCTAGGTACGCTGTTGATTGCTATATATAGTATAAGATAATTTAAATTTTTATTATAAAAACGTGACACGCTTTACGTGTCACAAACCGCATTACGATGATGGTGCCCCGCGGCACACTTCGCATGCGGTGTTACTGGGATTGCAGTACCCTTCTTCGGCGCCACCGCTTGATCTTGATGTGTGCCATTCGATAGCCGACGTAGAGATGTCGGTACAACGCCACAATCGCAATTACGGCACCCATCAGACACGAGAGAATAAGCGCTCCCATGCCCGTTTCGTACGCATGACCTTCCATTGGCAATACTCCTCTTCAACGAGCTAATTTTATTATATGCGGAAGAGGTGGGATTCGAACCCACGGGACCCTTTCGAGCCACGGCTTTCCAAGCCGCTCCGTTAAACCACTCCGGCACTCTTCCTTTCAGTCATGGCCGCATAAATAAATGTAAGCGGCACTCTTCCTTTCAGTCAGTTGTGTTTTACGTATCTTCCTTTTTCTATTATAGTGTACCTTAAAATAAAAACAGAACCCAAGGGAGCAGTAGAATGCGGATCACTCTCATAATTCTCCTTGGAGGATGGTTTCTCCTGGAAATTGATGGTATTTGCGACTGCACGGACAAACTTCGAAACTGGGTTATCGGCGATCGCAAAACCTTGATCAAGGGATGGCGCATGGGCTCTATCATTCGAGCTGTCATTGCGTTGATCCTTCTGATTTTGGTCATGTGGTATACCCGGTGACTTGCGGCTTACCCTTCGGGACGCCGCGTTTTCTTTGATAAAAAATAATGACTAAACGCACGATCGTGTATTTAATCGTAAATTGACTAATTTATAAAAACAATTATAATATAAGCAGCACAAAATGGGAGAGGTACGTTGGGAAAGTTTATCACGTGGATTGGAATTGCCATCTGGTACGTCCCTATTTTCCTTCAGCCCGTCATCTTCAAGCATTGCATCGTCCAAGAGGATAGAAACCGAGTCCTCTGGGCATGTCTTGTTATTGGAGGTGTCGTTACACTCATCGGAGTGCACATGTGGCTAAGAAGCGCAGGGGTTTCCTGGAACCAGGAAGCCTTTTTATTTTATGAAAAATTAAAGATCTAAAATAGGCGTTAAGACAATATTTCCTTTTTCAGTTGTCATAAGAGTGACTTCAAAATGCGCAGAGGACCTATCATCTCCGGTGATAAATACATATTCATCCTCGATAACACCCATAGGTGATGAAAATGATGCCATCGGCTCAATAGTAAAAAATGTATATGGCTGAATTGGCTCCCCTGTTCCAGGTTTTCCAAAATTTAAAATTTGCAGGTCTCCATGCAAAAAAGTTCCAATATCATGTCCGCATAAATTTTTTACCGGAACTAAGTTATTTGTTTTTAACTCTTCTTGAATAGCATGGCCAACATCCCCAAACGTATGCCCTGGTGTTGCAACTGAAATTGCTTTTTTAAGGGCTTGTCGCGTGCTCTCTATAAGATTTTTATTTGCAGGGCTGACTGGATCAATGCCGACAGTCAACGCGCAATCAAGATAGTACCCTTGATATTTCATTCCTAAATCCAAACTTACCACATCGCCTTTTTGCAAAATGACCGCATCAGTGGGATACCCATGTACAATTTGGTTATTTACTGAAAGACAAAGCGTATAGCGATACGGCGTATCAGCAAAGGTTGGCTTGTAATTTTTAAAAGCAGGTTTTCCTCCTGCTTCTTTTATAAGAGATTCGGCAAGGGCATCTAACTCACTTCCCTTTTTTCCTGCGTATACCTCTTTCTTTAAAACAGAAAAAATATGGGTGATTTTTTCTCCCCCTTCACACATTATTTCTAATTGTTTTTTATAATCAATATTCATTTACTTTAAAAAAGAAAGGATGAGCGTTGGGATAATTGACGCAAGGGATAAAAATATAATTCCAATAAGGACTTGTGTAACAAGTGCATGCTGTTTTTGTTTTTCTCCGGGTACTGCAAAATATTGAATACCTATATAAATCAAAAAAAATACTGATGCGGCAAGCGCAACCAAAAAAATCAATCTGATGATCCGTAAAAACGGCTCCAATGCTTCCATGAAGCTATTATAACGCTTACGCGTTCTAAGCGGCGATAGATATAGCCAACAAACACCACTAATTCAATATGGTGGTCATTATACCAAAAAGTTCGGACTTATTTCCAGCAAAATCCTGATTGACCTCGCCCGCGCCTTTGGCGCGGGCGAGGTCAATCTTTCTTCAAATTCGGAATGGTGGACCCGATCGGACTCGAACCGACGACCTCCGGTATGCAAAACCGGCGCTCTACCAACTAAGCTACGGGCCCTCTACTAAGCTATTGTAACAAAAAATTTGTTCCTCCGCGCACTTCAAAATGCAAATGACATCCAGTTGACTTTCCTGTATTTCCGACGCTTCCAATAACCGTTCCTTTTTCAACAACGTTACCCACTCCTGCATATCGCTCGCTCAAGTGCCCATATAGCGTTATTGAACCGTCATCATGCTGAACTTTGATGTAATTTCCATATCCGCCATTATAACCTCCAAGAGATTCCGTAACCATTCCATCTCCTGCTGCATATACCGGCTGTCCGCAGGAAGCCGCAATGTCAACGCCATTATTTGAATGCTTTTCCTTGAAATTTTGTCCGGAAACTGGAACAAGCCATTGTCCAATCGGCGTTAATGCATCAACAAAATTTGCAACAACTCTGCTGATTGTTTTTGCAATAGTTGCCTTTGGACGCGTTGAATCCGGAAGTAAAATCGTCTGCCCAACTTTAATGGTTGATTTTTCAGACAGTCCGTTCATTGCAAGAATTTTAGATACTGAAACGCCAAATTTCAAAGATACGTGCGAGAGTGTCTCTCCATTTTTTATTTTATATTTCCATCCCCCTTGAACCAACACAACATCCTGCGCAATCTTTTTTTCCACCTCCTTTCTTTTAAGGGTATCTCTGTCCATATATGCAGATATCGTCATCGTATCCAGCTCAGGATTATCTGACGATAAAAATGATTGGTTTGAAAAATCCTCTTCCTTATCTTTTTCAGAAATCGAAAAATTCATACTGTTTAAAAACGCATCTTGTGCTCCCGCCGCATATACCATTTGTGGTTTTGCCAATGAAAAATCACTCCTGCTTGCAAACAAGAGTCCGCTTAAAAGAAAAATAGAAAGGGCAATTTTCTTAGATATATAAATGGCACAGATAATCTTTTTTAACTCTACAAAAGAGCATATAGCTTGGGCCTTGCCTAACTGATAGAGCGCAAGAACCCCG
>LCBW01000007.1 GCA_000997465.1 Parcubacteria group bacterium GW2011_GWC1_41_7 | reverse complement strand
AAAAATAAGAAATAATTTTCTCAAGCGATTCTTTATGAAGCGCCTTCATAATATCAACTTCCTGCGTCTTAATCTCTGCTGGCGGCACACCGGATACAAGCTGAAATACATGCGATAAAAATGTTGTTGCGTACGCCCCCTTGGGTAAGAAAAATCGCATCACAACTCCCTCGTCTATAATCACTGCTTTTTCAATTTTTACCGCTTCCCTCGCGCGCACCATTCTTCTTATAAACCGAATAAACGGAAATGGTTTCGTGCGCTCCCTCGAAAAAGGATACAGATGATATGCTTCCAGTTCACTTCGATAGTGTTCAATATCCAACGCTCTATCGCTTGATACCAGCGGGATTTCTGCGGGAACCGATTCTTCATCTTGTGCGTACACAGAAAGCTTTTGATTAAATAAAAGAGAAGAAAATGCATAAATCCACATCTGTACCTGATTTTTCATGCTCAAGAGTGCCCCCACATAATCGTGTGGCTTTTTTTTCAAATAGCTGACAAGCGACAGCTCATGAAAAAACATAAGCGGGTATTTTCCGTATTCCCTCTCCAGCAGACCCCAATTTCCTTTTTCCTTTCCTAACTTCTCCCGTAGTTGCTGAAAATAATTCAATTCAAATTCGCTCGGGTAAAACAACATTGTTTCCACTGCCTCTTTATATTTTCCCTGCAGAAGCAAGGCACCTAACGTGTGTGCAATAAGACGCGGCGTTCCAAATCGCTGGACATAATAAAAGTTATAAAATCCGTTGCGCTCCAGCTTGTTTATTTTTTCAAGAAATGCGTCGGGATTAAAGGATTGGTCAGTTCGTATTAAAATCGTAAACCAATTCCCGGAAAGCCCTCCAATTTCAACGACCCCATTCCCTACCTCAAAATCTTTAAGAAAAAAATATGAGGAATTTACTTTTTTCACTTCTTCCAAAGATTTTTTGCGAATAGAAATTTGTTGGCTGGTTATTGCATTTTTGTCTTTGATGCCTGCATATTGCACCGCATCAGACGGCGCATGAAGTTGCCCCGCAATATCTTCTATTGCCTCAAAAGTTGAGGTGTTGCATTTTACTAGCGTTGCATATACAGTTTCTCCCCCTTGCGTATTTTTTATGGAACCTTCCGTTTGCGTATCAACAACCGAAGAAATTTCTTTAAATTTTCCTTCTTCTTCAACGATAAAATCCTGTGGGAATAATTTTAAATACCCAATTGGCAATTGATCAAAAAACGGAACTGAGATGCCTATTTTTTTTAGCATTTCAGTTGTTGCGTTTACTGTTCTTTGATTGAATAGTGTGGGATTTTTTTGAAATTCTTCCCTTAAATTTTCAATTTCAAATTCTCTTAATTTTTTTCTATCTTCTTGCATATATCTATTGTATCCGAATGCAATAAAACTGCGGCACCGATTGCTGCGTTTGCTTTGCGAAAGCAGCGATGATATCGCGTAGCGATACATCTAGGTGCCGCAAACCGTATTGCGAAGCAACGACGGTGCCCCACGACGTTCCGAAGGAATGTCGCTAGTTGTAGCCGAAGGGTCTGCAGCGTTTCACGGCGCCGCAGAAGGGGCTATGCTATAATGCCCCACAACCTTCTGCGCGGGATGTCGCGGAGCGCTGACGAAGCGGAGCGAAGATGTAGAGGCGTGCGCAGTCACTTGGAGTTGCTGGCGAGACAAGCACCAATTCCAGCCACGCAGGGCAGCTCCCCTCGTGCTGTACCTTTTCCAGCTCGCTTAGCAATTCTCCGACCAGTTCATGCGGAATACGTGTCATCACGAGCCGGCTGAACACCTTGAACTCGCCAGTGATCCATGGCTTTTCGACAGCCCACCGTTGGAACGCCTCAGCATCATCTGCTGATTTCAGGTGGAAGATTGCAGTTGCCACCGGATTCTCCAGCTTGCTCTGCGCCCACTCTTCTTCGAAACGCTCTCTGTGCGTCTTTCTCACGCCCTTTACTCCTTTTTTATTTTAGTGTGCTAACCTTACGCCTTTTCACTATAACACATCGGCCGCGGTTTTAAAACCGCGGCCGAAATCCAATCTATTTCCTTTTCACTTACTCCTCCGTAGTTGTTCCCAGCGGAATAGTTGAGCCCGCGGGCGCAATCTGTTGCAAAAAAAGCTCTACAATTCCCTTTATCTGCTCGTAAGGTTGTGATCCTTCTATGGGAAACATCTTTCCGCTTGAGAGCGCAATAACGGAAAATGGCGTCCCCTCTACTCCAATAGATAATCCATTTTGATAGTCAGCTTCCACTTTTGCGGTGTACTTTCCTGAATTCAAGCACTCTTTAAACTTCTCTTGGTTCAAACCTATTTCTTTTGCAATTTGCGGCAAGAACGCAGGATCAAGGCCGTTGTTTGATGGAGTGACTTCAAATATTTTTTCCGTGTATGCCCAAAATGCCTCATTACCACCAAGTTCTGCCGCGCACTCTGATGCTTCAGCTTCCTTGTCTGCTTTGGAATGAATATTGTCAAGAGGAAAATGGCGATATACCCACGCAACTTGTCCACCAGCTCCATATTCTTTGACAATCTGATTCATAGTTTGATGAAATGTTTTGCAAAACGGACACTCAAAATCAGAATATTCGATAATTTTTATCGGAGCATTTGGATTACCCAAGATATGATCCTCTGCTGATATCGGACGCATGCCTTTAAGCAGTTCCAGTTGCTGTGTGATTGCAGAATCTTCAGTATTGTCTTTTTTATTTTCTTTTGAAATATCAATTTTTCCAAGCACAAATACTCCCCCTACAACTAAAAACATAACTACTACTGCACTCGGGATAAGATTTTTTTTCTCTGCTTCCATGGTTTTTACCTTATATAAAATAATAAATATGCGACTGAAAAGATTATACAATACTATTCATGCTGTTTATTTTTTTACATACATTAAACGTTGAACTATACCAAATGAGCTACATATATTCATCGCAAGAACGCCTCGGAACGCTTGCAAGCTTGGTCTCCGAATAAAATGAGGAGTTGCAAGCGTGAGAGACGAGGATGCGTCTCATCGCCGGAATGAGACGACATCCGGTTCTTAAAATGAATATATGCAGGTACGTATAATAACTCCCTAAAAAATTTTACGAGAGCAGTTTTTGAAGGAGCACAAAGGCCTCGTCTGCAGTATCCACAAGGTGATAAATTTCCATATCCTCTTTATTGATTGCCTGATTTCCTTCGTATACTGTTTTTTCAATCCACTGAAGAAGCGGTTGCCAATAATCCTTTCCTACCAACATAACCGGAACAGGATAAATTTTTTTCGTTTGTATGAGGGTTATCATTTCAAAAAGCTCATCCAAGGTTCCGAATCCTCCCGGGAAAAAAACGTACGCTTCTGACGCAAACGACAGCATCACCTTTCGAGTAAAAAAATAACTGAAAAATTCTGAATCTTTAACAAATGGATTAGAGCGCTGTTCACTCGGAAGTTGGATATTAAGCCCTACCGATCTTCCCCCTACTTCGTATGCTCCCTTATTTGCGGCTTCCATTACTCCGGGTCCTCCTCCGGTTACGATCGTAAAGCCGTTTTCAGAAAGTTTTTTTGCCAGTTTTGTTGCCTCTTGATACATTTCATGCTCTAAGCTGCACCGCGCTGAGCCAAAAAATGAAACAGTTCTATCAAATCGCCTTAAAAATTCAAAACCTGACACAAACTCTGCCATAATTTTGAAAATTCTCCACGGAGAAACTTCGTGCGGATGTGACTTGAGGCCTTTTTCGATGCGCAAATCAGAAATAGGGATTTTGTCTTCCGCGTTTTGTTCTTTTTTCATATCCATAATAATAAGATTATACATGCTCCGCGCATCAATTTCCTATTTTTTTGCGTAAAACGCCCTTCGCAAAATTTTAGTGAGAATTTTGCTCCTGAGGAACTGCTATTTTTTTACTAAGAGAAAATCGTACGTACTGCGGAGATATGGCTTCTAGCGACAATCCATTTGGATAATCCACAAATTGTTCAACTATTTTTATGCGATATGGACCAAGCGTCTTAATATCTTTTGCGTCAATTGAAACCTTCAGGGCCCTTGGATCAAATACCTCGAAATCTTTTGCCTTTCCTGAAAGCGTAATACTTATGATTTGTGGACGAATATTTTCCACTACTGCGCTACCTGAAACATTTGCAAATTCAATCGGCGCATTCAAGGTTCGCTGAATCATACCACTTTGCGGGAAACTGAATAAAAACCATGCAATCAATGCGCATGTGAGTGATCCTGCGGCAAGTATCATATGCTGGCGAGATGGTAAAAATGACCTCATTGTTCTTTTTTGTTTTGTTCGTTTTGCATTTTCTGCAAAAAATTCTTCCAAACGCACAATCAACTCTGCGCTGTCTTGTATAAGAGTCAATTCTCCTACGCGCGCCAAAGAAACAGTTCCCTTTTCCTCAGACACTACAATGAGTAGTGCGTCGGTTTTTTCAGAAAGTCCGAGTGCCGCACGATGCCTAGATCCATAGTTTTTCAACGCCTCTGTCTGTTTTGAAATCGGTACATACACACTGAACTTTTTGATACTGTTCAATGGACTCTTTTCCGGGAAGAATAATAAGGGCTCCTACTTTTTTTTGAGCCAACTCCCATAAACTGTCGGTCAGTGTATCAATGCCTTTGTGCGATAAAAATACTCTATGTCCTTTTACGCCTAAAAGTCCAATAAGCCAAAAAAGGCGGCGCAATTCTTGCTGAAATACAATAGCTAAAATAACAATCAACGCACCAATAAACGATTGCAAAATGCGAAGGGTAAGCGAAAAATGCAACTGCAATGCAATGCCATACAACAGCACAACCATTGCAACTCCCATCATAACCGGAATGGATTTTGTTTTAGTCAATAAAAAAAGTACTCCGAAAAACAATACAGAGGTCAATAAGATATCAATAATTTCCTGCGCGCCCATATGGGAAAAAATGAATCCCCAAGACGACAACACAGTATGAATAGACGAGGTAAGCATGTGATTATGAAAGAAAAAGAATTATTATATTGTACACATTTTTATATATAAAGTCAAGTATCTTCTTCTCTTTTTTAAAACGCGGCGCCGATGAGGTGCCGCAAACGCAGACCCGAAGGCCTGCAAGTGCCCAAAGCGGCGTGCATTTGCTGCGTTCGCTTTGCGAACGCAGCGATGATATCGCGTAGCGATACATCTTGGCGCCGCGTATCATGACAAGGAAGCCGGAATGTAATCAAGGAACCTGATCACCAGTCCCAGCAGGCCAACGCCAATGCCCAACACAACGACGATTACCGCCGTCATGATAAGACGCTCCTGCCACTCGGGCCGGTATGTCGGTTCAACGCGCTTTTCAGCCACAACCATCCTCCTTTTTGTGAAATTGACTGCTATATATAGTATATCAAAAACAAGACCTCAGTATTTCTATATTTTTTTTATCAGGTCCCACGCCTTCAAATCCCGGTACTTCCAAAAGCAAATCCATATTCCACACTCGCTTTTCTTGCGCTAAATTTTGAAATCCTGTCAGTCCAATCTCTCCTCTTCCAATATTTTCATGGCGGTCATGATACGACCCTTTTTGAGTTTTGGAATCATTAACATGCAATACCGAAATATTTTCTATTCCTATATAGGTATCGCATGCGTCAAAAAATTTCTTTATGCCTTGCGGAGTGTAATCGATAATCCCCGCCTCAAAGGCATGAGCTGTATCAATACACACGCGAACTCGCCGGGAGTTTATTTTTTTATAGATGACTCCTATCTCCTCAAGTGTATCTCCTAATTTTCCACCTCCCCCAGATGAATTTTCCAAAATAATATGCGTCCCTCCCTTTACTGATTTTAAAATTTCCTTTACCCCTTTTACCACAAAATCAATTCCCTTTTCCCGCTCTATTTTTGTATGCGATCCAATATGAAAAATTAATCCTTGCGCTTGTAAAATATGCGCGATTTCAAAATGCCCTTTTAAATTTTCTAAAGATTTTTTTCGTGTTTCTGGATTTCCGCTTGCAAGATTTGCAATATACGCCGCATGCAGATACACCTTCTCGATACCTGTTTCTTTTCTTTTTTTTAAAAAAATATCAACGTGTTCCTTTTTAGGATACGTTACTTTCCACTGCTGCGGAGATGATCCAAAAATTTGAATACACTGCGCTCCAATTGAAACTGCTCGATTAAGAGCACTCTGTAATCCCCCCGAAACTCCCACATGCGCCCCAATACACAGATTTTTTTCCATTATGTGATTATTCTTCGTTTTTATTTTGCTTCTGAACATATAGTGCGCGCGGCTGAAATGATTTATCTGATAAAAATGTCCCCCTTGCGCTTATTAAGATACCGACAGAAAGGTAATTAAGGTTTACTTCTCTTTTGTCTTCGTTAAACACTTGCACATCGCTTGGAATAGCTAAAAATATAATTCTCTCATTTTTTGTCTGAATGGTAATGATTCGCGCAGATACAACCATATCGCTTATAATACCTGAAATTTCAGTTTCTTTCAGCACCTCTGTTTTCTTATCGCGCACAATTGACAATCCATACCATAAAAAAATTCCTATACCAATTACCAGTGCCCCAAACAGCATTACTTGGGGCACTGGTGATTTTTTCTGTAAGCGCACAATGTTGCGCATGATATTCTTGTAGGCGCTACAGGTGCGCTCGCATTGCTTTGCAACGCTCGCTTGCGGCTTATTGCGAATTGCTTCGCATTTCGCCAACACCGCAGCTATCTTATTGCGTAACGTACATATACTTGAACCTTCACTTCTTGTGATCCCGGTTCAATGGTTGGAGTAGACGCAATGCTTTTTGCGGCATCTAAAGTCATCATGCGCTCACTTCCTCCCATGCCATACGCATAGGGTGAAACGGGTTGAAATGATTCATCAATTGACAAAAGCTGCCCTACGCGAAATCCTCCCGCTTTTGCAATACTTTGCGCTTTTGCTTTTGCTTTTTCAAGAGCCTGCGCACGTGCTTCGTTTTGCGCACTATCTGGATTATCAAGCGTAAAGCTCATCTGAGAGACATTATTTGCGCCATTTTTTACTACTCCTGAAAGTAACTCTCCAATAAGCGTAAAATCTCGAATCTTTACACTGACGCTTTGATTGATCTCATATCCCACAATACTTGTAGGAGGACAAGGCGCCTTAAAGCACTGAATATACTGATAGCGCGGAGTCAATGAATATCCCTGCGTTGTGATATCTTTTGCGTCAACTTTTTTTGACTTAAGATATTCTATGATCTTATTGACTGACTTTGTATTTGTCTCTTGCAAAGTTGCAAGATCTTTCCCCCCTTGAGTTAACACTCCAAAGGAAAATTGAGCAACATCTGGAACCACAACTGCTTTTCCCTCTGCCTGAACAGTAAATGCACGATTCGGGTATACTGACTGACCGTATGATCGTACGTACGAATATGCGGCATACGCAAACGAGAGCATCATAACAATTGCCACAATAAAGGCAACCTGCTTGATGCTTTGATTTTGATTATCCATAACTCCCTTTATATACGCGGCATCCACGAATATCGGTAAACCGCTTCCACAACCTTACAAAACAAGATTGTGACTTTCTCTATACATATCGCCCTTGAAATAATTATCTTAGATTATACGCGTTAATTATAATCGTCAAGATCCCAAAAAATTGAACATAGCGGACATTGCCATTTTGAAAATACAGGTGGGTGCGGATGCGCGGTATTTTCTAATTTTCCCTCTTCTCCTCCTAAGGTATGATACAGGGTACATTCAGAAAAAAATGCCGATTTTGAAGTTGGAACATAATCAAACATAAATACATCGAAATTACTTTTCGTATATTGCTGCAAACGCATACCAATATCCAAATCTGATCTCCCGATATACGCTGGGATAAAATTTTTTTCGCTTTTTCGTCCCAACACGAAAATTCCAGGTGTTTTTTTTAGCACGACAGCATGAATCGTTTCTACGTCTAAGGCGTATGGCCCGTAGGCCAATACAGGCTCATGTACGGGTTTCATGATCCTTACAAGTAGTCAATAACGACCCCCTTCATAAAATATCCCAAGTGTGCAAAAAACAAAAAGAACTTTATCTTTTATATTATAGCACACTCAACAATACATCATTATCTGAAGCGATAGTGTAGTTTTAACAGTATTTAAAAAAGAGTTTGTTTCCTGCCGCCTAATACATTCAGCGCCGCCTCTCGATACGCACAATAATCGCACTCATTTCCTGCGGCCGGCAATACATCAGACAAAAGACATGTTTTTATATCTGCAAGGGTTTTTTCAACCCATGCGTCACTGCCCTGATAGGGAATAATTTTCACGTTAAATTCTAGTTTTCCATCAAATGCATGCGCATCAGCATTCCCGTTGCAATACACAAAATATGCGGTATCCGACACGGAAAATCCATTTTTTCTAAGTAACCACTGATAAAATTCAACCTGCCTTTTATATCCGATTTGCCAACTGGCGTCTAAGTTCACTTCGTCTGATTTTGACGTTGATTTGTAATCAACGATCCAAAGTTGTTTTTTTGCGTTTATCCAAATATCATCAATGGCTCCTGTTAATATGAAATTGAATTTTGTATCGTGGTATTGCACGCCTTTAAAATTTTCTCTCCACTCATCCATCTTCGGGTGCTGAAAAGGTACTGCATCAACACCATATGTTTTCATTAAAGGATGCTGTGTCTTTGCCGCACGGTGCACGTCAAATTCTTTTTTTAAAAGTGCGTCAACTGCTGAATTAAGCGCAAAAGGATATCCCGGCGGGCGATCAACCCCCAATCTTCTGTCAATATAAAAACATCGCGGGCAATTTAAAAATGTATCAATTCTGCTTCTGCTTAATTTAAAAGGTTCCGAAGATTTCGGATCAAAAATATTTTTGGTCCTTTGGGATGTGTAATATTTTGACATTTATCGTATTCCTGAATCAAATTTTATATCAATATGTGAAAATGTGTTTGGTTTTACGGTCACTAGTTGCGCGGATGCCCGAGGAAGCTGATTTTGCCCATACAGAGGTTCAACAATATAGTCACCGGGTGCAAGCTCTATCGAAAAATTTCCTTGGGGATTTGAAGAAATTGCGGTAATAATATCGCCGTTTGCAGTTTTTATATTAAATAACGCTTGATACGGCTTGTCAGCGCATTCCTGTTCCTGATCTTCGCGCACAACGGGGCATATGGGACCAATCGTTATAAGAGCTGAAATACCCGAATTTTCATCTTGATTACCACTATCGGACTGCTGTTTGTATATATCCGTTGTTGTTGGAGTGGTGGTGGATATAATTTCTGTTTTAACTTCTATGCCCAAAGACGCATCAATAAAAATGTGTTTTCCTACCTTACATTGCTTCAAATCACTTCCTACAACTGGATACCCGGCAGAAACACATTCTTGAAAATTGGTAATACTACTTTTGGGGGTCAAAAAAGAACATGTTCCACTTTGACAAAAAAACATATACCCCACAAGAGCAACATCAAATAAAAGGACAAGACCTATTAAGGCAAGAAGAAGTGCCCTCATGTTGTATGGAATAAAATGTAAAAATACTACAAGGTGTTGAGATCTTGATCTATGTCCTGAAATTCTGGAGTAACATCGTCTATTTGGATTTGTTCAAGTTGTTGATTGATCACCTGAGTGGAATCATCGGCAGGAGGAATAACATTTTCTTGTATGCTTGTATCTAATCCTGGAAGAGATGGAGCCGCAGTTGGTCTAAATTTCATCAGTATAAATACCGCAACAATCAAAAGCACAATGATACCAATCATAAGAGCAGGAGATTTTCCTGAAGTTTTGATACTTTCTTTCATAGGTGTTTGTTTTACTTGTTCTACTGGTGGTGTGTTTTTTTCTAAAGATTGAGGTGAAAACATAACTTCTTCGGCTATTGGTTTTTGCGCATCCAGTACTGATGCATCAGCGCGCTTTGGCTCTGAAATTGACGAACCAACAGCTTTCTGTATAACTTCTTGTGTTGGAGCTACTGCGGGCGCCTCATTAGGGGGTGCCGGATAGTCTCCTGCTTGCGGAATGTTTCCCTCCTGATTTTGAATCGGTTCGTCCATATTAAGCTTATTGTGTTGCAGAAGACGATGTTGCTACTGCGCTTGGAATTTCTAATTGATCGACATTGGGAATCTGGCCTAAGGTAACGGCTGCTTTTTGCACAGCTGATCTTGCATTAAATACTGTTTTCTTTACTTTTTCAAGATCATCCTGTAGTGCTTTTTTTGACTTTGAAACATCATCTTTCAATTTTGTTTCGGTTGTAACGGTTATTACATATGTCTTTGCTGATTGGGTTTTTATTGCAGTTTGTGCAGCAGTAAGGGCGGTTTGTGCCGAAGCAATTGCGCTTTTTACTGCAGCAATATCAACTCCATTATTTTCAGCTTTTTGAGACCTTTCAGAAATTCTTCCAAGCATTTCCTCTAATTTTCCTATAACATCAGAAAAATGATCTGTCATTCTCGCATTTATTTCATCAAGACGTTGATCTACCCGCATAACGGTTTCTTTTTTGCGCTCATCTTTGATAATTTTCAATTTTTCTTGAAGCTTTTTACGCTCTTGCTCAATTTTCGTTTTTAACTGCTCTCTTTTTTGCGCGATATCTGCCTTCAATTTTTCTTGATTTGTTTTTATTTGGTTTCTCAGCTGATCTCTTTTTTCTTGAAATTTCAACAGCGTATCTGTTGCAATCGGTTGTCCGCTTTTTATGAGATTTGCGCGCTCCTGCTTTATATCATCTTTTATTTCTTTTGCATCATTTCTCGCATCTTCACGCATATTTTTTATTTCGCCCTTTATTTCTTTTTGCTCATTTTGAATACTTTCTCGCGTGTCGCGAATTTGCTTTCGCACATCAAGAATTTTCGGCTGAAAGAGGGGCACATCTGTTTGCCCATATGCAACAACTACAAAAAACAGAGGCAACACTAAAATTGATATAAATAATTTTTTCATAGTAATTTGATTATAACGCCTTGCGTTATATATCAATGTGCATAACCATACTTTTCATAGATATTCATAATGCGCGATAAAAGCCGGCATTATAACCCGACATCCCTAAAAAAGATTCTATTCACGCATTAAAATAACGCTCCTTCGCATTTAAAACAACTGTTTCAAGTAAGAATTGCATATTTTTATTTTCAGGAACTATTACACCGGAGATTAAAACTCCTCCTTGCGCTAAGCGCTCAATAATAGCCCCTACTTCTTCTGCGCCATTTTCCACGATCATAGAAAATGAGCCGTCTTGGTTTTTCTTTAATGCTCCTTTTATTTTTTCTCGCTCAAAAACACACGTTCCTGTTTGCTCTAGTGTGCTTACATCAATAGAAGGTCCAAAAAAATCAGCGATTTGAATAACTATCGCCCTTTCAATGGGCAGGATTTCTTCTTTAAATTGTTTTTTTTCAGGGTGCAAATTTGTTTCATTGTGTGGGGTAATTTTTTCCATAGAAAGAAGTTTGTAACATCGTTAATTCACAACATTATTGTACGCTACTTACCTATACGACTTGCTTAAAATGTTAGTAAAAAATCGGCAATCTATCAATAAAAAATCTTCTTTTTCGCTCTAATTCATTAATCTGAAGTTCATAGAGTGCTCGGATGCGCAAGACCGCACTTTCCATATCATCTTTCTTTTTCCATACGTTTTGCAATGCACTTTTTATTCGCATGTCTCGCTGGCTATAAAGCGCATTGATTCTTTTTTCTAAAAATATGATCTTTAAAATACCATACGCAATATAGAAAAGAATCATGCATCCGACAACAATCATCGCTTGATTAAAAATCCAAAAAATATCTCCCTCTTTTATAATCATTCTGTTTTACTTCTTTGCAAAACATCGACCACTTTCCCCACAATGACAACATCATTGGGGGACACATAAATCGGCTGATGATCTTTATTTTTTGAATGCGGAAACAGACCGATCATATTTCTGTCCAAACGATGAAATTCTTTAATAGTTAATGTTCCGTCAATTGACGCAAGAACCACATCGCGCCCATCATCTGTAAAATTGAAGTCATCCGGATCAACAAGAACATAATCCCTATGCTCAATGCATTTTCCATTCAGTAATCGCGCATTCATTGAATCCCCAACCACATTAATCGAAAACATATTTGGGCTTGATCTTTTAATAAGCCCTCGGGAAACACGCAAAAACCCAATTGCTTCCTGTTGAATTTCATAACTTGGCGTTCCTGCGTTTACCCATCCTACAATAGGAATTGTGAAGAATCGGGCATCAGTTTTTTGCACGAGTTCTACCCTTCCAAATCTTCCCGATTTTCGCAAGTATCCTTTTTCAATAAGCGCTTCTATATATTGCTGAATACTTTGTGGGCTTTGTAAATTCATCCCAAATTTTTCAGAGAGAAATTGCTGAAGTCGACGAACTGAAGGCATTACTTTAAACTGACCGTGATATTCACGAATTGCACGAAGAACGAACGTCTGCTTTGGGGTGAGGTTTGGCATAATGTCTGTATTTGCGGCGTCATAAGATGTAAGCCGCCATCATAGCACGAAGTGATATGATGTCTGTATTAATATGTATATACAGTATAGACGCTTTTTATATTCCAAAAGATAAAATTGTGGATATTTTTTTCTCTGATAAAACAAAAAAGGTCCCTTGGGGGGACCTTACGCAGATGAGGCTTCGAACCCGAACGCCGCCAGTAGAAGCGGAAGGGCCGTTTTCCCTTCTTCTTCCGGCACAATCACCGTGATGGTTGTCGGCGACCCCACGAGAATAGGCACGCCGTTGAACACATCAAGCGCATGATAGGCCTTTGCGAGAATTCCGGGAGTTTGAGGAAGCCGTTCTCCTTGGATGGTAATCTCGAAAGACCCACCCAGAACTCTTACCCCTAATCCCAAGTGTTCCGCCTCTTCCTTGATGACATCCGCATTGTCGCAACTGACCGTCACGAAGAGTTGCCCTTCGTATTGCCAGTTGCTTCCGATACTCACCCCTCTGCGCCCTAACGCGTCCAGGAGCGCCGCTTCTTGCACGCGACCTCCTTCAACGCGCACGCAGGCGCAGGCGCGATGTGTAATCGAATCAACTGCTAGACGCAGTTCTTCTGCAAATCGCGTAGGCACGGATGCTCTCACCTCCTTTCAGTTGGTGGCGTCATATTGCGTTACAATATGCCGCAACCTCCTTTCTTTTTAAGTGTGTGCAAATCCTTTACTGCAGTAATGAGCTTATATTATTATAGCAAACTTTACAACGCACTGTTTTGTATCGTCCAAAAAACCGCAACTGTTGCGGCGGTCTCTGCGCGCAGTATTGTTTTTCCCAAAGAGACAATCTGACATCCTGCCTTTTTTGCATTTTCTATCTCTTCCGGCGCCCACCCACCTTCGGGGCCGATAAAAAGCGCTATTGATTTTTTTATAAAATTTTTCTCTTTGACTTTGTCCCCCAATTCATCAAAAAATAATTTTATATCATACCCATTTTTTAAAAACGCATCTTGCAATTCAATTGGCGCTTTGATATCTGGAACGCGCGCTCTTCCTGATTGCTCTGCGGCTTCTTTGGCAATTTTTTGCAACCGGTCGGCGCGCACTCCCAATTTAATAGTTCGCTCGCACATAAGCGGATATATTTCAGTAACCCCCAGCTCTGTTGCCTTCTGTACCACCCATTCAAAATTTTCTTTTTTCAAAATTGAACAATACAGTACAAGAGGAATATCAAATTCTTTTGTGTTTTGAGTAACGGATTGTACTTCACATAAAACCTTTTTCCCTTCATATGACACAATTTTACACTGCGCTTCTTGTTCATTTTCACTACTACAGAGCGCAATTATTTCACCCGGACGCAAACGAAGCACATTTTTTATTTGATGCACCGTATCTCCATCATCAATGATAGTTGTTTTTGCAGAAAAAGAAAATAGTCCAATAAATCTATGAATCTTCATATTGAATCTTATTTTTTGATTATACCATTTTCCCTAGAGAGCTTCCTATCTCTTATGAATTCATAACATGAAAAATTTTTCGAAATATATATGATCCAAAAATGAGAAACGATAGATAAAAAAGTATTTTTATCTTCAAAATAACCACAAGAAATGAAAGTAAAAATGCGTATGCATATTGGGTAAAGATGCCAATGCGGCGATGAGACGGTGACGCCTTAGATAGTGATCCCGCAAAAGAAGATGATGATTTTTTTTCATCCGTTGATATTACGTGATACACCGTATCTTTTTCAATATTTTTCATAATATTTTCGCGATGCCTTTCAATATACATTCCTCCTACTCGTGAAAATTTTTCCAATTTTTTTATAATATGCCCAGATGTTCCTGCGATAAACCCCGTTGTGCTTTGTATAAACGGCGAAAGAGACGATACTGAACTTTCTTGATCGTAGAGTGTTACAGTTGAGTCAGTTAGGTTTTTATCTACCCCATCCATCACGCTATCTTTATCGGTATCGGCAGACAGAGGATCTGTCCCCCTGTTATTTTCTTTTACATCTACGATGCCGTCGTTATCATCATCTACATCTTGTATGTTTCCAATTCCATCTTTGTCCGTATCATAATCTACTCTTACAGAAAGTTCTTGCGCTCTTGAATATTCTGGAAAAACACGATCCGGCAATTTTCCCGGCTGTGAAATAAGCGCATCTGTTATGCGGGCAGATACTGTATGATTCCCTGCCCTTGGACTCCAATCAACCCATATATCTTGCACACGCGTTCCCTTTGACATAGAAACCGACACGCTGTCAATCAGTGTTTCATTATCAAAAAATTCTATTTTTCCGGACATATCATATTCGCTTCCATTAAACAACACGGAATATATCCTTGTTACTTTTCCCTCTATTGGATATTCTTCTGAAATCCAAATGTGCCCGGGCGTAAATCCGACATTTTTTATCGTATCTTGGGCGGCATACACATTATTTCCTCCCAAAATAAAAAAGAGCAAAAAAACATATATTTTCCTCATTTATATAACTTAGGCGCTCGTATAAGGGTGCAAAAATACTTTACCCAGCGCAAGCATTAGTATACCATTAATACTTTAATAAAGTAAAGTAGATTGTGGAAAACTATCAGTATCTTTTCTCGCTCGGAGACGATAACAGTCGGATTTTTCGTTCGCTCGTTTTACGGAAACACTCAGGTCTGGCTTAACGCGACTATCCTCGTGTTTCCTACTCGCTCACTGAAAAACAAAACGACTGTTTCGCAACCTCACTCCGAAAATATACTGAATTTATTAATGTATTTTTAAAAATGCTTTAGTTTGCGTATTCTATTCCAACATTCCAACGGAGTTTCTACTTACCGTTTTTGATGTGTTTTGAAACAAAATGGTACGGAAAAAGAAATATATTAAAAATTGATTCAGCCGTATTGAGCCGTAATTCGTAAAGTAATTCTTTTTGAACAGGCCGCACTTCCTGAATATGTGTTGAAATAAGTATGTTAACAAAAAATCTTCCGATTGCGGACAAAAGCGCAGCTATCATAATAGCATTAAATCCGGCTGTGGGCATATGATTAATGAAAAATCCACCCAAAAGCGTCCCTAACACAACCCCAAATCCATTGAGAATTGACGAATACGCCGAACAAATACTTCTTCTTTCCGGGGTAACGGCATCATACAAAAAATTTCCAGCCGCTAAATTAAATCCCGCCCAACCAATGCCGCTCAAAAAAAATATCGGAATCAAATAAAAAAATGCGATAGCGGGAGACATAAATACGGTAAAAAACCAAAGAAGCGGCGGCAAAATAACTAGCAGTCCCGTAAGTTTCAAAATGCTCACAAATCCTGTTTTATCTCCTATTTTTCCCCATGCCCGTACAGATAAAAAAGTCGCGAGCACTGTTAGGGTATTTAATGTCATAAATTGCGTGTAGGAAAATTCCAGATCCCGAAGCATATAAAGGGAAAAGTAGGGTCCCGCAATATTGGTTGCAAGCAAGGTGATTGAAACTGACAAGGTAAATCGTCCATAGTTGCTTTTGCGTATTTTTTTGAGAAAACTCCAAAAAGAAAAGTATGCTGTTTTTTCCGCCTTAAATGTCGGTTCGTACTGCTTTTTCATCCACACAAGCGATAAAAGTCGCAAAAGCATTCCCGCTCCAAATAAAACAAAAAATCCCGAAATTGCATATACTTCCGTTCCTTGGGACTTAAAAAAATCAAGCGCCAATCCTCCTATAACCACCCCCAGTAGTGTACACAAACTTGCAAGAGATCCACGCAGTCCAAAATATGCTCCGCGTTGGTGTTCATCCACCATATCACCCATCCAACTTATCCACGCAGGACCCGCGATGCTTCCAAAAATTGTGTACAAAAGTAAAAACCCAAGCAAAAACGGATGTGCGTATGCGTTTCCTTGCAAAAACATAACTCCCGCTCCCATCATAGGAAGCCACATGAGTGTCTGTACTAAAACAGAAATCAACACTATTTTTTTACGCGAATAACTGCGCATTAATTTTGGCGTAATAGATTGCGAAAGCGGTCCGAGTAAATTCGGCAACGCAGTAATCAAACCCACAAATGTCGTTGAGCTCTTAAGTGCAATTGCGTATGCGGAAAAATAGTTATTTGCGATTCCCGCAGAAACACTCGCAAGCGCTCCTTCTTTTAAGCTGTTATTCAGTGATGATTGTTTCTTTGTTTCCTGATCAGCTGTTGTTTTATATTGATACGAATTTTTTTCCATTTTCCTTGAGTATATTATACCTTCTGTATTATTTCTCTAAAATTAAAAATGCGGCGCCGATTGCTGCGTTCGCGAAGCGAAAGCAGCGATGACATCGCGTAGCGATGCATCTCGGTGCCGCAAGCTGCGACATCAGCTTTAACTGATGTCGTCAAGCGCTACAGGTATCAGTCCCCCTTTCGGTAGACCATAATGGTCATCCGCTGGCGGCCGAAGGTGCAGGCCACCCTGTAGGACTCAAAGAAGAGGTCAATGCGATTGCGCTTGATGGCGCCACCGCAGTCCTCTGCGATGCGATCGCCATATCCGGGGATCCAGATGCGCGTCCCGTACGGAATGACCCTGGGATCAACTGCAACGGTTCGCCCCTCTTGTGTTCTGCGTCCCGTTGAGGTTCGATTTCCTCCGGTTTCGCGACGCGAATAGGCGGTTGCAATCACCTCCAGATAGTATCCCGGATCTGCATTTCCCGTCTCATCGGGAGCAGGCACAGGTTGAGGTTCCGGGCGGAGCTTACTCTCCGGTTCAGCAAGGCAAGCCGGGCTGAATTGCGGCAGAGTTTGCATTTCGGGCAACGCCCAGAGCAAGTTAGGACGTAGCGCTGGCCCGCCCATGATATTGCCAATGCCTTGTGTCAGCACAGGCAGGATATGTCTGTCTCCCTCAGTCTGGAGCGTATATGCGCTCCGGGGGACACTCATCTCCTGCTTTAAACTCGCGTCCGGTTCAACCACAACGGTTTGTCCAGTTGCAAGCACTGACAGCGCCGCCACCAAGACGGCGATTTTCCTGGTCACGATCAACACCTTCCTTTCGTTATGGTGTACCAATCTCATCATACCCTAAGATTGGCAATTTGTCAATATATCGTCTATAATTTTATCAGCATCCCGTGAATTCGTATTCGCGAAACAAAGAAAGGAGGTGATATCGTGCTGAATGACAAGACACAAGGACGCAAGTGCGGCGTTTGCGGCGGGCATCTGCTCGTTATCTATCGCCACCCATACGGCGAGGATTTCGACGCGTGGTACTGCGCCCAATGCGGTCAGGTGTTCGCGCTTCCCAAGGGTTGCCCTGAGAGGCCGGGAATCCCGGAGAGCGAGACCAGTTGCTGCGAACATCTTACTGCACACCGCAAGGCAATACAAGATGAGGTGAATGAATACGTTGGCCAAGGTCGCGGCTGATGTTCCTCACACCTCGCATACAGTAAGTCGCGGCTTACCGATGTATCGCTACGCGATATCATCGCTGCGTTCGCAAAGCAAACGCAGCATTCGGGACGCCGCGTTTTTTTTTAGAAAAAATTATATAAGCGAATACATACTCCCTAAAAATAACGACATAATAATAGCGTGCACCGTTATCGCAAGCGTTGAATCAATATGCGCAATTCCTATTTTTCTAAAAATTATAACCAAAGAAACAAAAAATGCTGATAAAAAAGCAAAAAATACCCAACTTTCCATACCAGTATAATTATAAATTACCTTATCTATTCTTTGCGAAATAGGAAGTTGCGATTTACAATAAAGGCAAATGCTACTGCTTATGGATATTGGCGGAACTAAGACATTGGTGACGGTCTCAAATAAGGGCGTTACGTTTTCCAATCCCCTGCAGTTTTCTACTCCTCAAAATTTTTCAGAAGCGCTTGAACTTTTTAAAACTATTAAGCAAGATGTACTGGAGCTACGACAAGTTGAGTGTGTCGTTGTTGGCATTGCGGGACTCCTTGATCCTTCTAAAAAACAATTGGATTATGCTCCACATCTACCTGATTGGGGGAAAAAACCGCTTACTAAAGAGCTAAAAAAAATATTTCATGCTCCTGTATACCTTGAAAATGACGCGGCCCTTGGCGCACTTGGCGAAGCGCATTATGGATCTGGAAAAAACAAAAAAATTGTCGCTTATCATTCCCAATGAAAAAAATAAGTTGTTCAAAAATAAAAAATTATGGGGGAGCGTTGCGCAATTTTGCGCGATCGGCATTTACAACGCCGCGCTCTTTTGGTCACCTGATGTGATTGTACTTGGAGGTTCAATGACAAAAAGCTTGAATCTTGATCGCATTCGAGAATATCTTAAAAATATTAATACCGTACTCCCAAAGTTTCCTCCTATAAAAAAAGCTAAGTTTTTAGATAAAAGCGTTCTTTATGGGGCGCTTCTTTTTGCGCATCAACAAAAACTCAAAAATGATACGCAAAAAGCCCTACAATAACATATAGAATGAATATAAAAGAGTCCATTCAGGCATTTCCTCAGCAGTTTTTACTTGATCCTGTTGTAAAAAATGAGGAAAAATTAAAATCTCATAAAAAATTTATCATCCTCGGAATGGGTGGGTCTCACCTTGCGGCAGACTTGCTTTCTATGGAAGATTTTTCGCGGGATATTATTATTCACCGCGATTATGGGTTACCGCATATCTCAGAAGATGACCTTAAAAACAGCTTAGTTCTTGCAGTTTCATATTCTGGAAACACCGAAGAGGTTCTTGATGGACTTGAAATCGCGCGCCAAAAAGGATTGTCTTGCGCAGCAGTCACAACAGGCGGAAAACTATTGGCCAAAGCAGACGAGCTTTCTCTTCCTTATGTTCTGCTCCCGAATTCTGGGGATCAACCCCGCATGGCACTTGGCGTTACAACAAAAGCACTTTTGAAGCTTATGCGTGAGGAACAGGCGCTTTCTCATATTTTTGAACTTTCTACGCTCTTACAAAATGATGCGCTTGAAACGCTTGGAAAAGAATTTGCAGAAATATTTCGCGGATATATTCCGCTCGTGTACGCGTCAACTCGCAATACTCCTTTGGCGCAAATATGGAAAATAATTTTTAACGAAACGGGAAAAATTCCTGCATTCTGGAATGTATTTCCAGAACTGAATCATAATGAAATGACTGGATTTGACGGAAACAGTAAAACGCTCCCCCTTTCAAACCGCTTCTACGGAATATTTTTGGCTGACAAATTTGATCATCCACGTATCAGAACGCGTATGGATATTCTCTCTGATTTATATCGACAACGCGGCGTGCAAGTGCAAATTTTAGACCTTGAGGGAAAAACGGTATTTCATAAAATATTCAATTCCCTCTTACTTGCGAATTGGATTGCGTATTATATTGCAATAGGAAATAATGCGGATCCCGAAAAAGTCCCGTTGGTTGAAGATTTTAAAAAACTTTTGGGATAACTAAAAGGTTTTCATCTATTCTTCTTAAGGAAGTCCTCGCGGGTCGTTTTAGCTTGGTCCCCGAGTTCATACTCGAGGTAAAATGACCGAGGGAACGGGGTGCGCGCGTCGCAGGAACGCGCGACACCCGGTTCCAAAAGAAGAATAGATGAATGATAGAAAAAATTAACTACCAAAATTTATCTTTTTTTGCACTCTCTCTTGTGCGATTTTTATCCCTACGTCTCGGGGATTTTGTTTTGTTTTTAAACTTTGCATAATAACCGCATGAGTTGCTTTTTCTATCTTATCTTGCACAAGCGTAAACATTTCTTCATGTGTTAAACCCTTATGCTCTGCGTATGATGAAATCACCCCTCCCGCGTTTGCGACAAAATCT
Source organism: Parcubacteria group bacterium GW2011_GWC1_41_7 (assembly GCA_000997465.1). Lineage (GTDB taxonomy): Bacteria > Patescibacteriota > Minisyncoccia > UBA6257 > HR35 > LCBW01. Next base: position 9,824 of record LCBW01000007.1, on the reverse strand, counting down.
GGCACAATAAGAATTCCTTTTGTATGTAAAAATTTTTCTGTTTTTTCAGTCATAGGAATATTCGCGCCCTCAACAATAACGCGTGCTTTTATGTTTTTTTTATTTCCGTCATGTATAACATCGGTAACTGACGCTGGGATAAGAACGTCAACTTTTAGTTCAAATAATTCTTCTTTTTTTATTTTTTTTGCTCCTGAATATTTTTGAACAGATCCGTATTCTTTCTTTACGCGAGACACTTCTTTCACATCCAACCCATTTTTTTTATAAATCGCGCCCTTGCTATCAGATACTGCAACAATAGTTGCACCCATTTGCGATAAATATTTAAACGCAAAGCTTCCGACATTTCCAAACCCATCAATTGCAATACTCGCGCCCTTTATTGCAATACTCACGCATTCGCATGCAACTTTTGTCGCGCGGGCAACGCCAAATCCTGTGCTTCCTGCTTCGTGTGGTATTCCGCATATTCTTTTCTTTTCAGCCGACTCAATACACATAGTTGCCGGTTTTCCAGTTGCTGAATAGAAATCTCCTGTTGCTTCAATAAACCATTCAATCTCTTTTTCCCCGACATTTACATCTGGTGCGCTGATGTAATATTTGGGCATAAAGGGTTTTAAATTCCTTGCAAAGCTTTGTACAAACTGCTTTTTTAACTCATCATCTCCTCCTTTCCATATAATGCCGCCCTTTGCGCCTCCAAACGGAATACCCGCCAAAGCATTTTTCCAAGTCATCACCCTCGCAAGCCGGGCAACTTCTTCTTCGCTCACTGTCGAAGTCATGCGGAATCCTCCCTTTCCGGGTCCAAGTACTGTATTATCTATCACTAAAAATGCAGTCATCCCAATTTGGGGATCATAGATGCGCACACGATATTCCGGTCCAAATTTGTCTTGCTTGATCATATATGAAAAGACACCTATGTATTATATGCCTACTTTCATGGAGAAATTTTTACTTTATGGGGATAAATTTTAAAATTTATAAAACCGCTTTGCGCATAAGCCACGCATTGAAAGCAACAATCACCGTACTTGCGGACATAAGTACCGCTCCTACTGCCGGCTGCATGATCATACCATACCCCGCAAACACTCCGGCAGCTGCGGGAATTGCAATAATATTGTATCCTGCAGCCCACCAAAGATTTTGAATCATTTTGCGATAGGTATACTTTGAAAGCGAAAAAACTTTCACCACATCAAGTGGATTGCTTTTGATTAGAATAATTCCAGCTGATTCAATTGCAACGGTCGTTCCTGCGCCAATTGCAATTCCCACATCTGCTTGGGTCAGGGCTGGCGCATCATTAATACCATCTCCCACAAATGCAACTTTTAATCCGCGCTCCTGTAATGCTTTTACTTTTTCCGATTTTTGATCAGGAAGCACTCGCGCAAAATATTCATCAATGTGTAGTTCTTCAGAAACTGATTTTGCAACATCTTCGGCGTCTCCAGTAATCATCGCAACTTTTATGCCGAGTGCGTGCAATTTTTCAACCGTTGCCTTTGATTCACTACGAATAATATCCGAGAGTGCGATTGCGCCAAGCAGTATATTATTGGAAAGCACATACACAACTGTTTTACCTGTTGCTTCTTGCAATTTTGTTTTTTCTTGCAGGGCACTTGGTATTGATATGTTAAACTCCTGTATTGCCGATGCCGATCCCACTACAACTGTTTTTCCCTCTATTAAAACACGAACCCCTTTTCCTGGCATGCGTGCAAATGATTCTACGGGCAAAAGGGCAATACCACGATGATGTGCGCCCTCTACTATGGCTCGGGCAATTGGATGCTCTGATCCAGCGTCAGCGGACGCAGCAATTTGTATAATTTCTTTTTCAGAAATTGTTATATCGTCATTTACTAGCACATCAGTTATCCCAAATTTCCCTTCAGTTAATGTTCCCGTTTTATCAAAAAGCACGATATTGATATTTCGTGCCGCTTCAAGTGCAAGACGTCGTTTTATCAAAAGCCCGTTTCGTGCCGCAAGTGTGGTTGAAATTGATGCAACAAGCGGAATTGCAAGCCCTAAAGCATGCGGGCAGGCAATAACCAAAACTGCAACAAGCCGTTCAACTGCAAACGCGACTCCCTTTCCGGCCATAAACCACCATATAAACGACCCGCCTCCTGCAATAACTGCAACGATGGTCAAATAAAAAGCTGCTCTGTCTGAGAGAAGCTGAATTTTTGATTTTGATGCCTGCGCTTCTTTCACCAGGCGCATAATACCTGATAAAAATGTATGTTCTCCAATTTCCGTTACCTTCACTTTTAAACTTCCATCTCCATTAATGGAACCGGCAACAACTGTATCGCCTACTTTTTTGTCAACTGGTTTTGATTCGCCACTTATCATGGATTCATCAATTTCCGAAAGTCCCTCAGAAACAATACCGTCCGCTGGAACTTTTGTTCCCGGTCGCACGAAAACAATATCTCCTACCTTTAGCTCATCAAGAGAAATTTTTTCAACTTTTTCGCCTCGAACCACTTCCGCGCTATCTGGTAATAACTTTGCAAGCTCTCGCAAAGCACCTTGCGCGCTCTGTACTGCCCGCATTTCAATCCAATGCCCAAGGAGCATAATGGTAATAAGCGTGGTGAGTTCCCAAAACAATGTGTGCTGTTGCCCCGCAAAAACAGCAAACGTGCTATAGATATATGCGGTGGTTATCGCCAAAGATATAAGCGTCATCATACCTGGCGCTTTTCCTTGAATTTCATATTTTGCGCTTTTTAGAAAAACCATTCCTCCGTAAAAAAATACAATGGATCCTAAAATAAAAGAAAGATATTCTGACCCAGAAAACGCAGGCATAGAAAATCTAAATGCTTTTTCAAACAACTGCGAATACACTTTACTGTGTTGTGTTTTTTCTTTTTTCGGATTTCGTGCTTCGAATTTTGCACTTTTTACCAATGCCATTCCGCACTCTCCGCACATCCCCGGTTTTTCTTCTTGAATTTCCGGATGCATAGGGCAGGTGTAGACGGTTTCGCCTTCAATTTTTTCGTCTTCTATGTTCGGGTTGTGATTATGGCAACAATTCATTTTTATTTTTTTATTTTGTTCCTTTATTGTATATTACTGCAAATATCCAAAAAGCGACATAGGTGTATATCATTACCTGCACAAGCCCAGCAATAAATCCGATTGTGGTCATTTGAATATTTTGCAAAAGGACATCGACGTTGACAATATGCATAAGCCACTCCGTAAGCGTCATGGCGACTTGCGGCGCCATTAAAACGACAAGCGCACAAAATATATATGCAATACCAGCAGTGTATGCCCCGGCTTTTGCCGCGGCTTTCGGCGATATGATCATTTGTTTTGCAAAGGGAAATCCCATCGCACATATTGTGAGATACCTCCCCTATTTGTTACGAGACTTAATGTCAGTGACTGCGCATTTGGAATGCTTTGAAATGTTAAAATTCCTTTTCGATGATGTCCGCCGGGCGGATCACCTTCCCATGTAATAGGTTGCAAAACGGTTCCTCGGTCGTCAGAGAGCGTGCTCTCTTGCTTTAAATTGGCATCTAAATCTCCGCTGTGCGTGGTAAGATCTACCTCAAATTTCCACAAGTCAGATTTTGAAAAATCCTGCTGTGGAATAACCGTAATAAGAACACCGTTTTCTCCTTGACTTTCGCGTTTTAAATCAAGAAGGGGCACTGGGGTATTTTTTTGTATATTTTCAGGCACCAGTTTATTGCCGCCTAAACGCGATGCACCCAAAAATGCGATCACCATTAATATGCAATACAAAAGCATATGCCACATATGCGAACCATGAGACATGTGATCTCCATGAGAAGAATGTTCTTCTTTTTCTACTTTGTTGTTTTCTTTAGCTGTCTCCATAGATATATGATACCAAAGGCATTTAAAAAAATACCGACCCAAAAAAATTGGATTTGATACTGTGCAACAAATGTTGCAACCCCGGTTGCGCCAATTACCGGCAACACATTCACGAAATAATGAGTACAACAGGAAATCATTGCCGCAGTTGATGTTGTCCCTGTTGTAGTAACGGCCCGCGCGCTCATTGCTCTGTGTTTTTGTTTAATCAGCACAAACAAGCTAATCTGGATGCCAAATCCAATTGAAAGCGCGCTTAAAAATACACCATACGTTTTCCATTGGTTTATCAAAAAACTTTTTCCTGAAATATTTTCAACAACAATTGCATAAAAAAGTATGAGCGCTGCGCTTGCAAAAATTCCCCAGAAAAAAGCTTTCTTCATTTTTTTTAAGCGCCGCAGTATGAGCCGCCTTGCGGCTTATCTTGAACCTGTTGTGCGATTTGCACAAATCCCGACGAACTTGAAAATTGCGCTCCTAAAATGTCTTTTGATGTCAGTTGAGCTGCTTCTTGGGGGTGACTTTGCAGATACATACCAATGGTTGCATAATTATCCGGAAACCACGAAACATTTGCGGCGAGCGCTGCATCGTACATCTGCTGATCTGTGACGCCGCTTTTCGCCAATATTTCCAAAAGCCCGAGCATCGCCATTCCATGATTGCAATCTGGGAATGATGTAGGATTATCACAACACGGACGATAAATATGTTGCGCAACACGAAGCACCTGCTCCTGTTGCTCTGATGTTACACTGAGCATACTATGTTTCCCGTAATGGTTCATTGCAGACCCCACTGAAAGTGTCCATCCTCCGGTTGACGCAAAACGATCTGCTCCGCCATATCTTGGATCCATCATGGGTCCTTGTGAAAGTATTGGGCTTTCTTGCGCAAGTCCAAGCGCCCAAAGCGTATTAAGCGTTTCACTTGAGTTTTTTACTGAAAAAATAATTGGGGTTGTTGATTCTTTTTGAAATATGCTTTGATTTAAAACAATCCCTCTGTTTTTATACAATTGAAAAAATTTTTGCCCATCAATAGTTCCATTTTCAATCAAATCGGCCGCGCTATTTTCCCATACTATTTTATTTCCTGATGTATTTTTTACTTGATACACATTCCCAGCAAGTACTGATCCAATAATATCAATTGCTTGCCCTTTTATCCCTATAACTGAATTCGTATTTTTTTGCTCCTGCGTAATATTAATTTTTACAACTCCAATCCATGCCACCAATACAATAAGTATTGCCGAAGCAATTATCTTACTCTTAATGGCAGCTATGTTTTTTTTCGGGTTCGTCTGATTGACTTGCTCCGAGCTTTGTCGGGGAACTTGATTCATTTTCGTCTGTATTTTCTTGCTTTAATTCTGCTTGTGCGGCCCTTACTAACCACGCAATAATCACCATAACAACTCCAATGGTTGCAATATCGTATATTTTTGATCTTGAAAATACTTTATTAAGTTGCGCCGCAAATAGACTTACCTTTTGTCCAAATACTTGGCCCTGCTCTGGCATAATCACTTGTCCGGTGAGCGCCAAATAGATGACTGCGATACCGAATCCAATCATCATGACCGCCCCGATGAGATCGCCAACATGATACGGCCCTATTTTTTTTCCAAGCCATGCGCGCACCTTTCCTAGATAATTGCTTTTGATAAAAATGGCACCCAAGAATAATGGCGCTACAATTCCCATCACATAAGCTATCCCTACTAAAAATGCCTGGAAGGTGGTCGGAGAAATTGCAGTTAAAGTAAGCGCCGCCATCAATACCGGTGCGCAACATGATGATGCAAGCCCTGATGAAATTCCTAATGTATAAAGCGATCCATAGGTGACCTTACGCATATCGGTTTTTACTTTCATCATCGGCAACTTAAATTGCTTCAAAAATAATATTCCCGTTGCAATCATAATGAGCCCCGCAATCACATAGGTTTGCGTGTGGTATTCATTAAACACATTTACTAAAAGTCGAAACCCGAGTGCTACCGGAAGCATAACAGTCGCAATGCCCGCGGCAAAAAATAATGTCCCGATAACCACCTTAAATCGTTGCTGTAGAATATTTCCCAAATATGATGGCAACATAAAGGAAATACAGCAGGGGGCAAAAAGTGCAATCACTCCGCTAATGAACGCCACAACCAGCGAAGTTGTATAAAGCATGGCCATCTCCATGGGTTATTGTACGGTTGCGGTTACCTTAAGTTCTACGGTCGGTTTTACAGGATCTGAAGTTTGGAAACGAAGCGCCCGCTCTACTTTTCCATACACCGGCATAATGGACGGCTTATAGGTTACTAGTATTTTTACTTGCTGTCCCGGTTCAATATCTGCTTTCCACGCAAATACTTCCGGCCGAACATGCATGCGCATATTAAATTCCGGGGAGGTAGTTGAGGCAATGATTATTTTTCCAAATGTGCAGTCGCAACTAGTTTCAAAGCGCGAAACAGTAAGCGCTGATGACCCGATGTTGGTCAACATAAACTCTGCTGTTTTTTCGTCTGTGACCTTCATGTTCCCTAAATCAATTGCCTCCCGATTAATAGAAAATTGTCCTTGCGAAACTGTTTGTGTTGGTGTATCTCCTGAAATATCTCCTTTGGAACGATTGACACGGGAAAATGCGATATACCCCAATACAATAATAATAATAAGTGCTATAAGAATTGATTTATTCATTGTTCTTCTTATCTATCGATTATATAAATTTGAAACCTGAATCATCTCTTCAATGAGTTGATTTTTTTGTTTTTGATTGTTTGACTTCATGCCGTCTGCAAAACAGCTATTAATATGATCCTCCATAAGCTGTTTATGTACGGACTTTAAAAGTCCAACCGCAGCTAAATTCTGCTGCATAACGTCAACACAATATTGATTTTGTTCGACCATTTCTTGAATTTTTCCAATCAAACTTTGGGCCTTTTTCAATCCAATAATGATTTTATCTTTGTTTTTATGAATCATTGTTAAATAGTTAAATTCAGTATTATGGATGAATATATTCTTTAAGAGAACGCCTCGGATGCGGTGTTGTAATCATAAGCCGCAAGCAATGATTATTAAATCATTGCGCCCGCGATGTTTATTTGGTCCCCGAAGGGGTTGCAAGTGCGAGAGACGAGGCGGCACTATTTCATAGAGCCGCAGGTTCTCGAAAAGAACGTATGAACCATTACCTTAGGTATAGGTATTATATTCGAAAAGGGAAATAAAGTCAACTTTCTTATGCGGCACTTACCTGACTAACAATACGTTTGAAAGAAGTAATTTTAAAATCGCTCCAATAGATGTAGATTTTGCCTTGTATGATCCTGGCTCGCTTCCCCTTATTTCTTGAGGGATCTGTTGTATCATATCTGCCGGCGGCATTATTTGCTGTATACGCTCCCCTGCCCCCTCTTGCTCTTGGTTATACATCTGTTGAAATTCTCCCTGTGAAGGTTGTATTTGTTGCTGCATCATTTCTTCACGAAACTCGCCCCTCATTTCTCCATTTTGAATAGGTCCATTCATTTTAGTTCTTTGCTCCAGCTCCATATGCGGAACTTGCATAAGAGGAGTTTCGGGTCGAAATTGTGAGCACGCTGTCGGATTTTTAATACAAAAATCCTTACACTCTTGTTCATTGCGGCACCCACCAGGACCCGTAAAATTTGAACTTTGATCTCCTTGTCTTTCCGATTGAAATTGACCTTGTTCACTTTCTCTGCGAGGTACTTGCTGTTCAAAACATTTTTTCATGGGCTCACTCATGGCACGATCTGGTGACAAAATTCCTTGCTGAAGTTTTTCCACTTTGTCGCTTCCCACAGCATTTTTAATACACTGAAGAACTTCCGGCGGTGCGCTACGTAAGGCTTCCTGCACTTGTTGTTTTCCTTGTTCCATTTGCTGCATTTGTTCCTGAGAAAGCAATCCATGCTCTACGGCAAATTCAACGCATATCTGCTGATTATTTGGGTTGTCGCAAAATCCTTCGCATTCTTTGCCACGGCATCCCCCCGGACCTTTTCCTCCGGTTTTACGAGCCATTTCAGCATCTTGCGGTGTCATAAATCCAGCAGCCTCTGCAAAAGAAACACAGGAATCAAAATGATCGGGTTCTTGACAATATGCATCACACTGCTGCTTGCCGCGGCAAGGTGGCGGCTTCACGCCCTTGCGAATCGCTTGTAAGACTTTTTCAGCATCTCTTTGATCTTCTGCTGACATCATTCCTGTTTTTTGCCCGAAAGCAATACATTCTTCCATATGATCTGGGCTTTCACAATAACTGTCGCATTGCTTTTTATTACGACAATTTCCGGGAAGCTGTGCTCCATTTTTTAACGCTTGATTCACTTTTTTTGCTTCTTCTAATTCTGACTTACTCATCATTCCAGTTTTTTCGGCAAAGGCAACACACTCTTCGATATGAAACACATCGTCGCAATACGCTTCGCATGAATTGCCATCAGTGCATCCTCCGGGACCTTTTTTCCCTACTTTGGCAAAAGCGCGCGCTTTTGCCGTTTCTTCCGCGCTCATCAATTTGTTTTTTTCGGCAAAATTTAAACATGCCTCGCTATTTTCGGGTTTGTCACAATATGTTTTACATGCTCCCTTGCTTTGGCATTGTCCAAGCTCTGCAATAGGATATACAAGAGTATCTACTGCGGATTGCTTTTGTGCCTGTGCGAGGGCTTGATGAACTATTGGTAAAGAAAAAAAGAATGTTGAAAAGAGAAAAAATGCTCCGAAAAAAATAATTTTATTACGCATGATGATTATTCAAATGGGTTTGTTTTGACGCCTTCAAAGGGGTTGCTTTTTTGAATGGGATTGATATCTGGAATTTTTTCCAAAGGATTGGAAGGAATATTTTCCCATGTACTTTTTTCCTGGCGCGGCGGAGTAAAAAAATTTATTGAGTACAAAACAAAAAATCCTGTAATTATCAAAATAAAAAAAATAAGAAGAAACGAGAAAATCTTTTTTTTAAAAGATGGATTCATAAGTATGTAACCTATCTATTCTTATTATATCTTCTTTTTACAAATAAAAACGCGGCATATCTTACGACACGCCGCGCGCAACGCAAACGCGATGCGCTTTAGGAACGGAGTCATTTCCCTGCCCTGGTTATCAGGATTCCTGCTCTAGCCATGAGCAGTGAGTTCGGTCCAGTTCTGCTTCGGCCGCAGACGCTTGGAGCCGGCGGCGCAGAGCGGACACTTGTCCGGATCCCATACCTCAATGTCCAAGTGCACCAGGTGCACGATCGGGGCTCCTTCGAGTTCGTACTCTTGAGAGCGATGAACCAGCGTCGCAACCACCGACGCAAACTGCACCGGATGCGCGTTGCCCGTTCGGATGCCCTCGCGCACCGCTTTAAGGGTGCCGGTCGTGGTAACCAGCTCCTCTACCTGTAGCACAACCTCGTCGGGTTCAATGGTGAACCGCTTCCAGAGTTGGGTCTTGTCCGGACCCTTCTCCGTGAAGTCGTGCCTGCAGCCGATGAGCCGCCCCACTTCGTGCGAGAGTGCCGCACCGGCGTGGTCCGATCCAATAGACCAGCCGATCAGGCCATCGTAGTTCCGGTACACCTCGCGCAGCAGGAACTGCGCAAACAGCGTGCAGAGATTGGTGTGCGTCAGCACCCTGAGGGTGTCAACGAACCCATTACTACACTTGCCGCTTGTCAGCTCCGCGTGTGGGTGTTCCGGATCGCCCGAATGCAACCAGAGCGCATCGCACGCCTGGAAGATCCGCACCAGGGCGGATTGGGTCATCTCCCCGCGGAACTCCTGCGGCCGCAGCTGCAGCAAATCCGCAAGGGGAGCACGCATCACGCCGTCCGAGGTCATGACGTTGCCTCCTTGGCCGTAAGGGCCTGCTCGATCTCCGTCTCGATCTGGTCCA
>LCBW01000006.1:16277-21316 GCA_000997465.1 Parcubacteria group bacterium GW2011_GWC1_41_7 | reverse complement strand
AAAGGTCAAAATAATTGCGCTTCAATGTTTCCAGTTCCTTGGGGTTGAATTTTTTGGGTTCTCCGGGTTCGCTCACATAAAATAAATAAAATCGAAATGGATCTGCGCCATACTCCTGCATCACATCTTTGGGCGACACGACGTTCCCCAAACTCTTTGACATTTTTTTTCCGTGTGCATCCTGTACATGCCCAAGCACCAAAATATTTTTATATGCCGGCATATCTTTCACAAGAGTTGCAACCGCAAGTAAGGTATAAAACCATCCGCGCGTTTGGTCAATTGCTTCGCAAATAAAATCTACGGGCTTTGTGTTTTTTTCTTCAAACGGATAATGCTTTGATGAAAAAAGTGCAGACCCCGAATCAAGCCATACATCACACACCTCCGGAACGCGATTGTATGTTCCGCCACACGAGCATTTCCACGCAACGTCATCAATAAAGGGCTTGTGTATATCAACCTCCCCCTCTTCATTGCGTGGCAGATTATAGACAATCATTTTTTTTACCTCCGCAAAATGTAGCGCAAGGTCTTTTTTCAAAACTGTTTGCTTGGGGGTAAGCCCCTGCATCGCTCCCGCAAGCACCATCAGCGGACCTTGATGTGATACGATGAGAATTTTTTTGCCTGTATGTTTTTTCTCAAGATCCTGTAATGCCTTGACTGTACGAAGTGACATCTGCGTAAACGTTTCTCCTTTTTGGGGGCTGACGTAATATTGATCTTCCTCTGTTTCAAAATATGCCTGATACTCGGAAATCTTTTTGCCATTAAACTGCCCAAAGTTTACTTCCTGCAATCTCTCATCAAACGCAATCGGGATACCTAATTTTTCTGCAACTAGCTGTGCGGTATCTTTTGTACGTAAAACAGGCGAGGCAATAATCAGATTAATCCCTAATTTTTTGATCTGCGAAATTGTTTTGTGCACTTGCGCAATTCCTTTTTTTGTCAACAGATTGAAAAATGGTTCGGGCTGTGATGAGGCAGTATGTTTGACATTTGCAATCGCCTCGCCATGGCGCATTATGTAGTAGGTATTATGTATTTTGGTATGCGATGCCAATTGCTTAAAGCTTCCGATGACCTCAATTTTTTTACACTCCCCGCATCGCCAAATAGGAAGCGGAGTCCCCCAAAATCGCTTGCGTGAAATATTCCAATCCTTTCCCTCTTTAATCCACTCATAAAACCGATGCCCTGCCGTTTTTGGCACCCAGTTTACTTTTTTGTTGTTTGCAATAATTTTGTCTTTTATCTTGGACATTTTAATGACCCAAGACGGCATCGCAAAATAAATCAAGGGCGACTTACATCTCCAGCAATGCGGGTATGCGTGCGTATGACCCTTTGGATCGTATGACAATACTAATCCTGCCTGTTTTAAATCTTCAACAATAAGGTCATGCGCTTTTCTAATATATATGCCCTCAATTTCAGGAAGCGGAAGCGTTTCAACCGCACTATCAAATAACCCTCCTTCATTTACAAAGTTAATAACCGGTAATCCTTCTTTTTTACCCAGCTGAAAGTCATCCTCGCCATATGCGGGTGCAATATGTACAATGCCGGTTCCATCATCTGATCCGACAAAATCAGCTCCGTACACTTTATGCGCGTTATCATTCCCTTTTGCCGCTTTTGACGGATAGAGCGGTTCGTATGTAATGCCCACTAAATCGCCGCCTAAAAATTTTTTAATTGCCTGTGCACTATATCCTTCCGGAAGCTTATACGCAATAACTTTTTTCCCTTCCACATCAAAGAGCGAATAGGAAAGTTTTGGATGTACGGCAAGCGCCGCATTTCCCAAAAGTGTCCAAGGTGTTGTGGTCCAAGCTAAAAGATACGCGCCTTTGAGTTCTGGGAGCTTCGGGCTCTGTGTAATTTTAAACTTTACATACAAACTTGCGTCTTGGATATTCTGATACGCATCGGTCTGTCCCACTTCAGCTTGCGAGAGCGCAGTGCCACACCGCGTGCAATAGGGCTGACTGCGAAATTCTTCCACAAGCAATTTTTTCTCATGCACCTGTTTCAAAATATTCCACACGCTTTCCATGAAATTTGGATCGTAGGTAATGTAGGGATGCCGTTGATCAATCCAAAACGCGGAGCGGTCATCAATCTTCTCCCACTCGCCTTTATACTGCCACACTGACTCTTTGCACGCTTTGGTAAATTTATCAACGCCATACTTTTCAATATCGCGCTTATTTTTGATGCCAATTTTTTTTTCAACCTCAACTTCAACCGGAAGGCCGTGTGTATCCCATCCTGCGCTTCGCGGCACGTATTTCCCGCGCATGGTTTGAAAACGCAAAATGGTGTCTTTGCATACGCGCGTCAAAAAATGCCCAATATGCGGAACGTTATTTGCAGTCGGCGGCCCTTCTAAAAATGAAAAGGTCTCTCCTTTTGTTTTTTTGTTTTTCGGAAGTTTTTCGGAAACGCTCCGCTTGAAAATCTTATGTGTTTTCCAAAACTCTATTATTTTCTCCTCTTTTTCTTGAAATGTGCTCATGATGTATCAATTGAATATCAGTATTTTGATTATACCACCCTAGGCGCTATATCATGGAAAAGCCTTTATTTATGCTACAATCTAAAAAAATGAGGAAAAAACTGCTTTGGATTATTCTTCTGCTTATGCTTGCTGATGCGCTTTATCTTCAATTTGTCGTCACTCCCTATGGAAGTTGCACGGAAAAAGCGTGCGATACGGTTATTAAAAGTGCGTATGCAAAACCGTTTGGCTTTCCTCTTTCACTTTTAGGGGTGATTTCTTCTTTTGTACTTGGCTATTTACTTTTGTTTGAAAAAAATCCGCTGATAAAAAAACTGACCTCCTATGCCGTCATACTCGGGGTTATTGGAGCATCGGTTTTTTTCTTTTTGCAAATAATTATCATCAAATCCTTATGTGTATTTTGCTTCGTGTACGATTACCTGATGTTTTTGTTTGCAATTGTGTATTATTCCTACCAACGAAAATTATCTTTCGAAGACCAACAATAGCGTTTATTTCTTTGCTAAAAAACTAACACAAAAAAACAACCCTTCCGACAAAATAATCATCGGTCCGGGAGGAAAATGCAACAGCGCGCTCAAGGCAATTCCCGCAACAACTGACAACACGCCATAGAGCGTTGCAAGTGAAAAAAGTGATTTGAAATTACGCGCGATCATCTGCGCGGCAGACGCCGGGATAATAAGCAGCGATCCCACCAGAAGCGTCCCAGTTACTTTGATTCCCAAAGAAACTGCCGCGGCAAGCCCAAGTAAAAACAATAAATTCACTGCTCCGGTTTTCACGCCGGAAACTTGCGCAAGCTGTTCTGAAAAAGTAATAAAGGTAAACCTTCGAAACATTTTTATAATCAGCAGAAGTAATACAACGGTCAATCCGATACCAAGTAAAAAGTCCGCGCGGGTAATGGTTGTCAAATCCCCTAAGAGTGCCGACTCTAATTGGCTCTCGGGTAAAATCAAAAGCCCGATTGCAAGCGACAAACTGAAAATAACGCCGATAAGGGTATCGGTATACAAATTGGTTTTTTGCTGAATGGCATGAATCACAAACGATCCGATAGTCAGTGCCGCCAGCGCGCCAAGCGTCGGATCAATGCCCGCAAGGATAGCAACTGCAACTCCGGGAAGCGCGATATGCGAATACGCGTCGGCGGCAAGTGCGAGGCGACGGTTAATCACAAACACACCAAAAAACGAAATAAGCGCTCCGCCTAAAACTCCGATAATAATTGAGTAGGTATTGATCGCTTCCATAATTTAGTGGTCGTGTCCAGCGTGTGGATATAATGCGACATCTCCTCCGTAGAGATCCTCAAGCATCGTGTCTTTGATTTCTTTTGGCGCGCCGATGCACTGAATTGTTTTGTTGAGGCAGATGACCTTGTCTGCAATACGAAACACAACCGATAGATCATGCGACACCATGAGCACCGTAAGCCCATGCTCTTTGACGATATGCTGAAGATGCTGATAAATCGTTTCTTCCCCGCCGATATCAATGCCCGCCATCGGCTCATCAAAAAGCAGGACGTTGGGATTTTCCGCCATCACAAACGCGATTAATATTCGCTGAAGTTCTCCGCCGGATAATTCTTTTAGTTGTCTGCTTTGCAGATGTGATGCCCTTGAAAAACTTAAATACTTTTCTATTTCTTTTTTATTTTTTATGCCGTGCACAATTGAAAACAGCTCCTCAACCGTCATGGGAATGTTTTGCTGAAAATCTAATTTTTGAGGAACAAATCCGATCTTAACCCCCTCGCTCCATTTCACCTCTCCCTCACAGGTAATAAGTCCAGCAACTGCCTTCAGGAGCGTAGTTTTCCCTGCGCCATTTGGCCCCAAAATTAAAACTACTTCTCCTTTTTTCACCTCAAACGACACATCTTTGATAATGTGCGTGCCGTTAATATCAACTGAAAGATTTTTCACCGATAGCATTATATATTTTGATTATAAAGCACACAAATCTAACAGATAAACCCTTCAACAAGCTCAGGGTAAACCGGTTAATTTAGCAGCAGGGGCGCCAAAAGGCGCCCCTGCTTGGTTGTCTTTGATAAATTGTAAGGCTACCGTAAAAATCTTACAATCAGTAAGGCAACAATGTTGAGAATTTTGATCATGGGGTTGATAGCTGGGCCTGCGGTGTCTTTGTACGGGTCCCCGACTGTGTCGCCGGTGATTGCTGCTTGGTGCGCGAGCGATCCCTTGCCTCCTAAATTCCCATCTTCAATATATTTTTTTGCGTTATCCCATGCCGCGCCTCCCGAGGTCATTGAAATTGCAACAAACAACCCGGTCACAATTGACCCCACCAACAGCCCCCCTAAGGCAATCGGCCCTAAGTAGTACCCGACAACAATCGGCGCAAGCACCGGAAGGATTGCCGGAAGAATCATTTCTTTTTGCGCGGCCGCGGTCACAATTGCAACACACCTTCCATAATCCGGTTTTGCGGTGCGCTCCATAATGCCGGGAATTTCCCTAAACTGTCTGCGCAC
>LCBW01000006.1:0-16263 GCA_000997465.1 Parcubacteria group bacterium GW2011_GWC1_41_7 | reverse complement strand
CTGAAACCCTGCCAGCACTTCTGGTGAATTGGGTAAAAATATTTTCAGCTCTTCCGTGTATGCGGCAAACAAAACGAGCGCCGCAAGTCCCGCAGATCCAATTGCATATCCTTTGGTCACTGCTTTGGTTGTGTTTCCGATTGCGTCCAATGGATCTAAGTTGTCGCGCACCTGAGATGGCAATCCCGCCATCTCTGCAATTCCTGCCGCGTTATCAGATACTGGTCCGTATGCATCAATTGCAACCACAATACCCATCACGGAAAGCATCGCAAATGCCGCAATGCCAATACCAAACAATCCTGCATAGTTGAACGCTACCATCATCCCCGCGCAAATAATCAAAACAGGTGCAACAGTCGATGACATAGACACTGCAAGGCCGCGAATAATGTTTGTTCCGTGTCCGCCCAAGGAACTCTCTGCAATTGCACGCACGGGTCTGTATTTTTTTGAGGTGTAATAATCAGTAACCAGTACCAACAGTCCAGTTACCACAAGTCCGACAATAGTTGAGTGGAAAAGCGCATCAGCTTGCTCAAGCCCGCTCAAGGCAAAAATCTTCCAAAATCCAGCCAAAGAAACCACGCCTGCAACAATAAGCCCCCAGTAGAAGGCACCCATAATATTTTTTGTGTTTTCTTTGATTTTCATAAACCATGAACCAACAATTGATCCAATCATCGCAACTGCGCCCAAGGCAAGTGGCAATGCAGTAATGACTGGGTTTTTAAATAAAATATCTCCAAGTAGCATAACCGCAACCGCAGTTACTGTATAGGTTTCAAATAAATCAGCTGCCATTCCCGCATCATCTCCAACGTTGTCTCCAACGTTGTCTGCGATAACTGCCGGGTTGCGCGGATCATCTTCTGGAATTCCTGCTTCAACTTTTCCTACCAAGTCAGCGCCAACATCTGCGGCTTTTGTAAAAATACCTCCCCCTAAGCGCGCAAAAATTGAAATAAGTGATCCTCCAAAACTGAGGCCCACCAAAGCCGGAACATCTTTTGTCACTGCGTAAAATCCAGCAACTGCCAAAAGTGCAAGCGATGCAACCAACACAGCGTACATTCGCACGCGTTGCAATCATCATTCCAATTGCTCCCGCAAGTGCCGACAAAAAACCGCCCAAAAGAAATCCAAGTGCGGTCAATGCCCCCAGCTGTGTCCAAAGAACTACCGCAAGCACCACCGCAATCACTGCAACGACTGAATATTGTTTTTTTAAATATGCACTTGCTCCGCTTTGAATCGCTTGCGCGATTTCTTTCATTTCTTTTGACCCTTCGGGTTTTTTCAAAACCCATGCGATCAAATATGCGCCGTACGCAATCCCCAAAGCTCCAGCCCACAGGGCCCATGTGATATATGTCTGTTCCATCTCTATGATAATTCTTTAAAAATTAAATTAATAGATCGCTTTAATTCTCGAGCGTGTCATCGTCGCTTTCTAAATCAATATCGTCTTCCAATTCAGTTTCTGCAACTCCCCCTTCAACAGTTTCTTCCGGGTCATGCTCAAGACGCACATCAATTTTCCAACCCGTCAGGCGCGCGGCAAGCTTGATATTCTGTCCCCCTTTTCCTAAAGCAATTGGAAGTTGATCTTCGTCAACAATAACCTTGACCGTATGCTTTTCAAGCATCAGTACCTCTTCAACCTTTGCGGGAAGAAGCGCGTTTGCAATCAATTCTTTCTCATCCTCTGAGTAGGGAATAATGTCAATTTTTTCATTGTTGAGCTCGCGCATAATTGAAATGATGCGGGAACCTTTTGGACCGATACACGCGCCAACTGGGTCAATGCCCTGCACGCTGGATGATACTGCAAGCTTTGTGCGCACCCCGGGAATTCGCGCGACTCCTTTTATCTCTACAATATTTTCTGAAATCTCAGGAACTTCAACTTTAAAAATCGCAGGTAAAAAGAGTGGATGTGAACGCGACAAAAATATTTCCACTCCGCGCGCAGTGTTTTCAACCGCGTACACATAAAAACGCATACGGGATTGTGGACGATACACCTCCCCCGGAATGACTTCATTTTTGAACATCACCCCAGTTGTTTTTCCTAAATTGATATAAATTGCTTTTTGATCAATGCGTTCAACAGTTCCGCTGATGATTTCTCCCTGTTTGTCTTTGAACTGATCAAACAATGTTGTTTTTTCAATTTCACGCAATTTTTGCTGAATGACTTGTTTTGCAGTTTGCGCGGCGATGCGACTAAAGATGTCTTTATATTCAACGGGAATGCGAATTTCATCGCCTGCTTCGGCATCTTTTTTCATATCCCGCGCATCAGAAAGCATCATGTGTTTGTGCTCATCAAAACGAACTGCTTCATCACTTACTTCGGCATCAGAATCAAAAACTGTCTTTTCCAAAAAGAATGCCACTTTTCCCGCCTTGTCGTTCATGGTCGCAACGATTTTATCGTCGCGGTGCGCATAGTCTTTTTTATAAGCAATAGCCAAAGCCGATGACAATGCATCTTTTACCATTTCCTCATCAAGCCCTTTTTCCTCCGCGATTTGCAGAATAAAATTTTGCAAGTTTTTCAAATTGATCATAAAATAATAATAAGGTGTTTAATTTGCCCTTTATGTGTATAAAGGCGCAACTTCCGGTGCGCCTCACATATGGAATTATAACGTAAATCAGATTTTTATGCATACAAAAAAGATAACTGAAAAGGGCCAAATTTGGGAAGGATTTCTTTTCCTTTTTGTGATTGCTTTCGTGATTGCCGGTTTTTCATATTTTTTTATTTATAAATTCGGTGGCGTTCCAGTCATCAAAAAACCAAGCGGCGGTCCCGCAGAGCGCGGCGTTCTTCCGCAAGGAACATTTTTTAAAAACACTGCTCCAAAAAATTCAGAAAAAGATAAAGATCTTCTTCCCTATCAGCCGATTAAACTTTTAGGTGTATTTGGAAATACTGCTCGCGCGGCAACAATCCCAAAGCGCATTATCCTTACAAACCAGCTGACAACAAATATCTCTTCGTCTTTTCCAAGTGGAGCGTCGCTGGAAACTGATACGATAAAAATCGGACTTTCCGGAACAAATATCAAAAACGCGAAAGATCGCGTTTTTTTTGAATACCTGCTTTTGCCAGTTGATAAAAAATGGAAAACCACTTCGTCAAAAACATTAAATCTTTCGCGGCTTACGCCGGGATTTTATATTTTGATTGTCCGATCACGCAATAATTCATATCTTGCAGATAATACGCCTGCGTGGCTATCATTTCGTATCGCAACATCTCCCTGGTATCGCAAAGTAACATTTTCAACATCCGGAAATGGAAAAACCGTATCCCTTTATAATAGCTCAAAAGAAACCATCAACATTACTAATTGGAAAATAAAAAGTGAATTTGGAACATACGCCATCGGGCAGGCAGTGCGTATTGTTGACCCTCGGTTGACACAAGTGAACTCTGATATTATTTTGCAACCCGGCGGACGCGCAACGCTGAAGGCCGCAACAACATCTTTGGGCTATAGTTTTTTACCCAACCGCTGTTTTCCTTTTTTAACCCATGCATATAAATTTGATTTTTCCATTTCCGGATATTGCAATAAACTCTCAAACGATGAATATTTGAACCTGCGCAGGCGGCAGTTTCTTTCGGAAAGTTGTATTAACTTCATTAAGTCCTATTCCTGTAGAACACCGGACGCAAAAGCACTGCAGCGCATTGAAAAAGATACCAGTTGTAAAAATTATGTGCTTGAAAATTTAAACTATCAATCGTGTTTTCAAAAATATCACAACGAAGCGGATTTCTTCAGTAAAGAATGGCGGGTCTATGCGCGTGTAACACAGCTTTTTTTCCCACGCTACGATCGCGTCAAACTCTTTGATGCACAAGATCTTCCAGTGGGTACAAAAGAAATAAACTAAAGAGATGTATTCGTCCAAGGACCTAAAATTTCTCTTAGAATAACGGGTATTTGATAGACCAAAAAAATCAAAAGTAACCCTACAATCACATACAAAGCCGCAGTATGTACTTTTGATGCCTGTCCCTTTGAGGCAATATATTTCCATCCCACATATATCAGAACCGGAACTGCAAGTGCTATCCCTAAAGTTATCGTGATATCTTTTGTACGCACAACCGCCTCTGCAATTTTATCGAGAATAGGTATCTGCATGTATTTCTTTTATTGTACCCCATATGCGCCTTATAACGGGCATTTTTTATATTATTGACTAACGCTATAAAAGTTATATAGTTATATTAGCTCACATGGAGGTGTTCCCTTGAGGATACTCATAGTTTTTTCTCAGTGGGTAACCATCACACCCGATGGAAGGACGCGGATGGCTCCGGAAACAATCCGGCGCTGCGCAGGTGCACTCTCTGCTTGGCAAACCGAAAAGTACGACCGCATCTTAGTGGTCGGCGGACGGTATGTCAGAGGGCAGTGCACCGCGGTGTCTTGGCTCATGCGCAACTGGCTGTGTGCGCATGGCATCCCCCAAGACGCAATCCTCACGGAAGATCGATCCGTCAATACGCACGAGAACGTTGCCTTCGGGCTTAATACTCTGCGTAGCGCCGACATCGAAGATCCGGGTATCACAGTGCTATCCCAGTGGCAACATGTGATTCGAATCAAAACCATCTTCCGTAGGGTGCATAAACTGCGCGTCAGCGCAATTTCCCTGCACCACTGGATCAATCCGCTTGAGTGGATTAAGGAGTGCGTGTTCGTCGCGTACACGTTCTTTGATCCATTAGGCATTGTGATTCCGAGGATCATCCGCTACATCCGCAGCTATAGGACCCAGCGATAACATCAACGAGTCCTTTTAATTTTCTCATTATTCTTTGAAGGTCTTGCCGTTATAATCTATATACTCAATGGAAATTGCAATACTGGTTATCGGACTTATTTTTTCAATTATTGTTCATGAGGTTGCGCACGGCGCGATGGCTGATCATTTAGGTGATCCAACCGCCCGTCTTGCCGGGCGCCTTACCCTTAATCCACTTCCTCATATTGACCCAATTGGAAGTATAGTTCTTCCAGCGCTTTCGCTTATGACCGGGGGTTTTATTTTCGGATGGGCAAGGCCAGTTCCTTATAATCCCTACAATTTAAAAAATCCCAAAAAAGATTCTTTAAAAGTTGCAGCTGCCGGTCCCTTAAGTAACATCGCGCTTGCAATACTGCTTGGGCTTTTATATAAAGCATTTTTAGCGTTTGGCATAATTAGCGGAAACACCCCACAGACAACATCTTTCTTTTTATCTCTTATACAGCTTAACATTGTACTTGCAATATTTAACCTTATGCCTATTCCGCCATTGGACGGCTCAAAAATCTTTACACCGTTTTTGCCGATGCGTACACAAGTCTTTTTGGAGCAATTTGGTATTATCTTAGTTTTTGCGCTCATCTTTTTTGGATGGCCCATTATTGCAAAAATTGTGTCTTTTATAACCGGACTGCTCTTTGCACTACTTGCGATTTAAAAAATTGACTTACAATCAAAAAGTTTTAAAATAACGATAGTTCTCCTGGAGATTTCAGCATGAAACAGCGACTCGTTGCGCTCCTGAGGGGCGCTCTTGGGAATTTGCGGGATCTGTGCGAGATCCTTCTGCGACTGCTCGTGCCGCGTTGTCCGAAATGCGACGGCATTCTCTACCGCATCGGAGACAGTACGGATACCCTCAGTAGTTCCCCTATGTCGCAGAACGAAGTATTGTTCTGTGGCAACTGTGGGTATACAACAGAGCTCCCCCAACCGCTGAAGCAGTAACTCGAGGATATGGCGTCCCGCAAGCTTGAAGGTGTGCGCACCATCGGATGATAAAGAGAGGGCTCTTTCATCCGTTTTTTTATGCAATCAATTTTTTACTATGATTTTTTTAAGAGGCATAAACGGCTGCAAAACTTTTGGGATCTCAATACTTCCGTCTTTTTTTTGATAGTTTTCCATTATTGCAATAAGTGTTCTCCCAATTGCAAAAACAGTTGCATCATTCATGTGCACAAATTCAAACTCTCCATTTTTTCTGCGCACACGCGTATTGAGACGCCGTGATTGGTAATCCGTCATTAAGTCTGCTGAATGTGTTTCTCGATATTTTTTTTGCGCAGGCATCCAGCATTCAACATCTATCTGCTGCGCGTCCGGTTTTCCCATATCGCCGGTACATACGGCAACGATTTGATAGGGAATTTCCAATCCCTGCAAAAGCCGCTCTTGTATTTTTACAAAAAATTCTTGTTCTTTGAGGGAATCTTCGGGAACTGTAAATGATTCCATCTCAATTTTATCAAACTGATGTACGCGCAAAATGCCACGCACATCCTTTCCATAACTTCCCGCTTCCCTACGAAACGCCGTAGAAAACCCAACGTAGCGAATCGGCAGATCTTTTTCATCTAATACCTCATCCGCGTGCATAGGGCCTAAGGTGTGCTCTGCGCTTCCGATAAGATACATATCGTCCTGCGCAAGATGATACTTCTCGTCTTTATCAGCATCCGATAGTCGCGCCATTTTTGTATACATTTCAGGACGAATCATCACCGGCGGAAGAACGGGCTCAAATACGTTAGTGCTATGTCCTTTTTCAACGCTCCCTGCAATTTTTTCAATTTCTTCCTTGTCGGTCAATATCCGATACGCATACTGCAACAGCGCAAATTGGATCCACACTGCCGCACCTTTCAAATAATAAAATCTGCTTCCGGTGACTTTTGCCGCTCGTTCAATATCAATCATATTCAACTCTTCTCCGAGCTCTACATGATCTTTTAGTTCAAAATCAAATTCTGGAATTTTTCCCCACTTTCGCAGTACTACATTTTCAGAATCATCTTTCCCAATTGGAACATCAGCAAAAGGAGGGTTAGGAATTTTGCACAACTCCTGCATTATCTTCTCATCAATATCTCGAATAGTGTCTTCTAATTTTTTAATCTGTTCTTTTGTGCTTTTTAATTTTTGAATCGTTTCCGCATCGGGCTTATTCTTTGACGCCGCGTTGACTTCATGCCGCAAATCATCACACTCCTTTTGCAGTTGATTTTGTTTTGTTTTGCCCTCTATAATAAAATTAATATCAACCGAAACTCCTTTTAGTTTTGCTGCTTTTTCAAATACGTCCGGCTGATCCAATAATTTTTTTATATCAATCATTTGTGTTTATTTATGCGAAAAAGAAAAATCTCAACATTCTCTAAATCACTCACTCTTTCCTTTTTGATTATTATAAGTGTGATAGCTGTTTTTTTAACTCTTGCGCAAAGTGATATATTCCGCTTTAAACAGGTGCACCTGAACGATCCCGTTGTCCGTCTTACAAAAAATCCTCCTCTTTTTTTCTACAACACATATCTTCCAAAATATCTTTTTGAAACGTATCCAGATATTATTTCAGTTGAACTCAAACCTTCTTATCGCGATTCTACTCTGCTTATAACGATACGACGCGAAAAACCGGTTGCACGCATATGTACTGACACCTGTTTTTTACTTGGAGAACACGGATATATTATTCCCGAAAATCCGACCTCAACCCCTTGGCATCTTTTCTCTATTACCAGCAACGTAGGAATTATTCCCTATAGCGCCTTAGAAAAACCAATCCTCACAACCCTTTCCCGTATTATAGAATTTAGTAACCTCTCGGCTATTCCATTACAATCGGCTGAAATTCTTATCAATAAAGATTTGCGTATTCAAACACAAAGCGGGTGGCGCATTCTTATTAATCCACAAAAGGATGTTGAAAAACAGATGCGCAAGTTGACCTATTTTGTCAAAAACAAAAAACCACAACTGAGCTCAATAGAATATATTGATTTGCGCATCCCGCAAAAAATTTATTACAAATAAGAGAAGCCGTGCACAGCGTACTGAAAACTTATCAAATAAGCTTGTCTTTCAAAAAATTAAGAATAAGGATAGTGAGATCAGGCTGATTTTTCAAAAGAGCAGTTCCGTGCCCGCCGCTTGTATATATTTTTATAGTAAATGTTTCGTTTTTTTTCTGCAGTACTTGGACAGTTTGCACCGCGTATACGTCATCTTGCGCCGCAACCAAAAACATCTTTTGCGCAACATTATCGTATGGAAGCGTTTCCGTTTCGATGCCGCGGTAATTGAGACCTGGAGAGAGCGCAACAACCGCCTTTACTGCTTTATTTTCTGATGCATATTTCATTGCAAAATTTGCGCCAACGCTTGCGCCGACAAGAAACTGCATATCTTTTGCATATCCTTTACCCTCCAAAAAAATGCTTGCGGCTTGTACATCAAAAATGCTTTGCTGGTGATTATTTTCTGAAAATTTTTTGTAATTGAGTGATCCTTGCAAAGAATTGGTGCTTTCGCCATGCCCGCGCAAGTCAATTGCAAGTGCGCTTAATCCTTGCTGATTCAGTGCGCGGGCAAAATCTGAAAAGCTTTTTCGATTTTCTGGCATTGCGTGCAATAAGATGCCTACCTGTTTCCCTCCCTCAACCGAATACCAATCTCCAACAATA
Organism: Parcubacteria group bacterium GW2011_GWC1_41_7; assembly: GCA_000997465.1. GTDB lineage: Bacteria > Patescibacteriota > Minisyncoccia > UBA6257 > HR35 > LCBW01. The sequence continues at coordinate 7,738 of LCBW01000006.1, read as the reverse complement.
TCAACTCCGTCTTCTGTTTGGATAATGACACGCTCTGGATCGGTTTTTTGCATAGCCTGTGGTGTTTCGCTTTTTTTTGAGGACGAAACATTATTTTTAAGTGACGAAAAAACTTTCCCTGCACCCCACACCAAAAACACCAGCACCATAATGATAAAAACGATTTTTTTTGCCATTACGTAAATTATACAGGTCCTCCAGGGAATCGTCTGTGCGTTATTTCGAACACACAAAACCTATAATTTTCCAGGAATCATCAATTTTTTTTAGGCTTACTGTTGAAATTCCACCGTTTATATTCATAAATACACGCACCGTTGATTGATCACCTTTTACAACTGCTTTTTTCACTTCGATTCTGCCGGGAATATCTCCTCCGCACAGTACCGGATCAACGCCCGTTGATATAATGGTGCCTGCAATACTTGATGTTGCCCCGGGAGCAAAAAATCGCACAACGTCAAATGACCGCTTTGTTTTTGGGTCTGTATACCAGCGATAAAAATCACCCACAATCTTTTCAGGTTCTCCTGCTTTTACTTGAGGAACGATAATTTCAATTCCCACCGTATGTTGGGCCTGCAATGCAAGGTACACAATAAACCCAAACGCAATAATTCCTAAAACACCATACATGATTATTTTTGAAGGTTTCTTTTGTTCTTCCATTTTCTACCGTGGTGTAATTTTCAAAAGTTCAATATCAAACATAAGAGTTGCATTTCCCGGAATAACCCCTCCTGCTCCCGATTCTCCATACCCAAGTGCTGGCGAAATAGTAAGTGTTCGTTTTCCTCCTTCTTTCATACCTACAAGTCCCACATCCCACCCCTGAATAACTTGTCTTGCACCAACTGTAAAACTAAAAGGTAAATTGCGATCACGTGAACTGTCAAACTTTGTTCCGTCAGTTAATGTTCCGGTGTAGTGGACCTGAACCGTATCCCCTGCCCTTACCTCTTTTCCAGTTCCCACCACTATATCTTTTATCTGCAACCCGCCCTGAACTGTCACTGAACCCTCCACACTTGTTGTTGCCGTTTCACTTGAGGTTGTATTGACCTGTTGTACCTGTTCCGGCTGTATTTCGGGCTGAACATTTACTGCCGGTTGATTTGATTTTTTCAATGCGACGTATCCCATCCCTGCGACAATTGCAATAACAAGACCGATAAGTGCTGCTGACATTTTTTGTGTGTTCATAAATTTTAATTATATATTTAATGTGGCTGCTGCGACTGTGAAAGCACGGACAAAAACTCCATTGCCTTTGCGGATAAGCGATCAATAAACTGCCTTCTTTGTGCAATATCCTGATGATTATTATACGATCTGATATCTATTTCATCTACAATTCTTTTTAAATTTTTATATAATTCATTTTCTCTTCCTTGCGTCTTTCCCAATAAATACGTAAAAAATTCCATGGAATTAAACACAATGTTTACCTGTGACCCACGAAATTTATTTTGCCTGTACTGAGCTAAAAATTCCTGGCCACGAGGATTTTCTGCCCACTCTCTTGTTGCTTGAAGCCACCAAGCTCCTCTCAATCCATGATCATTGCCAAATCGATCATACATAAATGGTAACGCAAGCCATTCCTCAATTATCTCAATACGTCCGGACATGTCCGGTTGAATATCTGCTAATTTTTGCATATCAATATCTGGAAACTCCATATGCGGTGATGGTTCAACGCGAATTTCAAGCCAATCAATTTCTTCATTTACTTTCCGAAACGGTTCTTGCCATACAGACGGCTTATATTGAAATTCTGAATTTTCTGACATAAATAGATGCTGCCGGACTAGGATTCGGACCTAGATACTCGCCTCCAAAGGGCGATGTCCTACCATTAGACGATCCGGCAATGTATTTATATACCTATAATTGTACCAAAATATAATAAATCTCTCATTTTTTGACATGATACATTTTATGGTATGCTATATGCAGTACACTGCAATCGCGTTCGCTACGCTACCGCTCAGGCGGCTTATCGTAAGCGAACGCCGCAAAAACGCGGTTCAACGGAAAGGCTGTGGCCATGAGCTACCAGTGCGGACCCCTTCTTGCGGAGGGAAAGACCAAACGGATTTTCAGGGTCGTTGATGACAACACCCTGGCGATCCTGCAATCCAAGGATGATGTTACGGCGGGCGACGGCGCTCGGCACGACATCATCCCCGGCAAAGGAGAATGGGCAACCACGACTACCTGCAACGTCTTCCGGCTGTTGCAGGACGCGAACGTCCATACCTCCTTCAAGGAGCAGACCGGTCCCAACGAGTTCGTCGCGCAACTGTGCACGATGATCCCGCTCGAGGTGGTGGCGCGACGCGAGGTGCACGGCAGCGCTCTCAAGCGCATGCGCCACTTGAGGAAGGGTCACGTCTTCCCGAATCTGGTCGTGGAGCTCTACCTCAAAACCAGTGGCCGAACCTTCGCCGGGCACGAACTGCCCTGCGACGATCCGCTGATTGAGGTGGTAATGGGAGGCGAAGAGCCGACCATGCGCTTCAACCTCTACGACCCGAAGCTGCCGCTCTGGGACCAGAAGGATCCCTTCCTAACCCTGACCTGCGAGGAAGTCTTCGGCAGGGACTTCACCTGGCAAAGCGGGCTCACTGAGTCCCATGACGTCAAGGAACTACTGGATGCGATCGTGCAGATCGCGCGCCGCACCTTCCTGGTGCTCGAGGGCGCATGGCGGCAAGTCGATATCGGGGACCGGCTCGTGGACTTCAAGATCGAATTCGGTTTCACCTCCGAGAAGCATCTCGTGGTGGCCGATGTGATCGACGCGGACTCCTGGCGCGTCGTGGACAGAAGCGGCAAGTACATGGACAAGCAGTACTACCGCGACGACACCAAGGGAGACCTGGAGGGCATGGCGAGGATCTACAAAACCGTCGCCGGCCTCACGGGCCGTTTCACCATCCCGACACAACAGGTCATCGTCTGGCGTGGGAGCGACTCGGATGACATCGGCGCTATCGAGAAGGCCTTGCAGGCCTACGACACGATCCAGTACCTGAGCGCGCACGACTTCCTACGCATCGCCAAGGTGACACGATCGATGCACAAGCAGCCCGAACTCGGCTTGTCCGAACTCGATGCCATGGTACAACGGGCCGATCAGACCGTGGTCATCGCCTACGTCGGGATGAGCAACGGCGCTGGTCCGACGATTTCGGCACACGTGACCTGTCCGGTCATCTCCGTGCCGGCCAACATCGATGATCACCCGGAGGACGTGTGGTCCAGCCTGCGCTGTCCCAGCGCGGTACCGAACCTCACCGTGCTGTCAAGCAAGAACGCGGCACTAGCCGCGTTGCAGATGCTCGCGCAGTCCAATCCCGCGATCTACGCCGCGCTGCGCTTAGAGCAGGAGAAGCGCCTCACCAACATGGCGCCCGCCTGATCCGCGCTACACGAAAACCCCACACATACAAGCAATCCTTGTTTTGTGCGGGGATTTTTATTTCTCTATTTATTTATTACTTTCCTCCTTTTTTAGAAAGTTTTACAATTGCAATTCCCTCAACAACTGCAATTTCTAATGGTAAGGTTAAAATCGGGGGTTCCCGTCGAAGCTGCATTTCACAGTGGAGAAATATTTTCAATAAGCGGCGGAATAATCCGGCAGATCCTGTTTTTGCAACTTCTTCTATTTTTTCAAGTACATCCACTGGATATTGCCGTGAAAGCTGATTTTTCCATTGCGGGTGCACTTTCAAAATCAGCAATTCCCGTACTATACGCAACGCTTCTTTATTGAAATGTATCAGATCGAATCCCTCTTGATAGACCGATTGTATAAAATTGAGCGCGGCTTCATGATCTTGCGCAATAATACTCTGTAAAAACTCTAATATTTTATGCGCACTGAGTTTTCCTAAAAATTCCTCTACCAGTGTCTCAGTTACTCCCTTTTTCTCTTTTATAGACAACGACATTTTTTCAAGCATCGTTTCTGCGTCTCGCATGGCGCCTTGCGATTCCTCTGCAATCATATAGAGCGCCCCCTCTTCGTATGGAATATCTTCTTGCGCACAGATTTTTTTCAATTTTTCAACCATATCAACAAGCCCGATACGCCGAAAATCAAATCGTTGAACGCGCGACAAAATCGTGTTTGGAATTTTTTCCGGTTCAGTTGTTGCCAAAATAAAAATAACGGTTTTGGGGAGTTCTTCTAATGTTTTAAGCAGCGCGTTCCAAGCTGGCGCAGTCAACATGTGCGCCTCATCTAAAATAAATACTTTGTACTTTCCCTGTAAAGGCCGAAAACCGATATGTTCTTTTAAATTGCGAATTTCATCAATGCCACGGTGAGAGGCGGCATCAATTTCAACCAAATCTAAAAATTGATTTTTATTAATAAGGTCGCACGTCATACAGGTATCACACGGATCATTTTTTGCGTTTTGACAGTTGAGTGTTTTTGCAAAAATGCGCGCTGTTGTTGTTTTTCCGGTTCCCCGCTGGCCTGCGAACACATACCCCTGCGGAAGTTTTTCCTCATTTTTTAAAAAATTCCTCAATACCGTCACAATAATGTCTTGTCCGATAATGTCTTCAAATGTGCTGGGGCGGTATTTGCGGTATAACATAAAAATAAAAGGTTGAAGCCCAAAAGCTAAAATAAAATGTAAAAGCCAAAAATTTATATACTTTAAAAAATTTTGTTTTTTAATTCTCTGCTACTCTTTAATCTTTTGAATCGTCGGGTGATCTTTAAGCCGATTAAGCGCTTTGATTTCAAGCTGCCGCACGCGCTCTCTGGTGATACCAAAAATCTTTCCTACTTCCTCAAGGGTGTGCATGATGCTATCCTTGAGTCCATAGCGCAACATGATAATTTCCTGCTCGCGCTCGGGAAGATCGGCAATAGCTTGGCGAAGCTTGTCTTTAAAAATTTCAGATGCCGCTTCTTTTTCGGTTGACTGCTGGCCTTCATCGCGAATAAGTTCACCTAAAACCGTATCGCCCTCTCCGATAGGAGTTTCCAAAGAAACCGCATCTTGCGTCAATTTCAACAAACGCTGAACCTTTCGAAGCGGAAGACCGGATTCTGCGGCAAGCTCTTCAGGTGCTGGGTCGCGTCCTAATTGCTGGTTTAATGCTTTGCGAATTTTATTTAAACGATATAGCTCTTCAATAATATGCACCGGCAAACGAACGGTTCGCGCGTGATCTGCCATTGCACGAGTGATTGCTTGACGAATCCACCACGTCGCATAGGTTGAAAACTTAAATCCTCGCTTGTAATCAAACCGATCAACTGCTTTTGCAAGACCCGTATTTCCCTCTTGAATTAAGTCCAAAAAACTCAACTGTTTTGTTTTTTGATAATATTTTTTTGCGATATTGACCACTAAACGCAAATTTGATTTCATTAGCCGTTCGCGCGCGTCTGCATCTCCTTCTGATGCTTTTTTTGCAAGTTCAACTTCTTCGTCTTTATCAAGCAACGGGTATTTCCCAATCTCAAGTAAATAGCGCTGAATTGCATCGGGAAATCCTTTTACATTATCAACGCCATATTTTATTTCATCATCACTCTTTTTTTCCTCTGCAGTGCGCTCTGCCCAAAGTTCTTGTGTATTTTTCAATTCAACTCCCGCAGTTTCTAATTTTTCAGCAATTTTCTCAAGCAACTCAATATTTTGATCAATATGCGGAAAATAATATAACACCTCAGATTCAGTCACAAATCCCTTCGCCTTTCCCTTGATAATCAGTTCCTTTATTTTATCTCCCACAATCACTGCGGACTCTTTTTTTCGTCCAGTTTTCTTTGTTAAAGTTCCTTTTTTTGCAGAAAATTTCAAGGATTTGACAATTGCTTTGCGCTTTGCTTTTTGTTTTGCAGTTGCTTTCACTGAGCTTGCGCTTCTTCGGGAAACTTTTTTCTTTTCTCCGTTTTTTTTTGCAACAGGAGCAATTTTAGGGGCTTTTGCAACTTTCTTTGGTTTTACAAATAAATGCTCGCGCTTGCGTCTTGCACTATGCGATACCGTAGCTTGCGACACATTTTGCGTGCCATGTTGAACACTTTTTTTACTTCGTAGTACAGCTTGCGGCTTACGTTTTACAACGTTGCCGCGTTTCTTTTTTACTGCCATGGTTGTTGTTTTTCGAGCTTTTCCAATTGATTCGTAAGCCCCCTTATTTCTTCTAACATTGTATCCGTTTCATCTAAGTTTGCAACTTTCATAATCTCAACAAATGACTTAATTTTCTTGCGCAAATGCTCTTTTTTGATCTCATGTAATAAGAATTCGAGTTCTCCTTTTACATTTTCGTGCTGTTGTGCATCGTATGCGCCCTGTAGAGCAAGCATTTCTGTTTCTTCGGTTGTCTCTTGCTGAAGCACGCTTTCTATAATGCTTTGAAAAATTTCCCCATATTCTGCGACGCTTTGAACTGCTTCATTGTCTTTCAAGAAAAGCGCAAGTCCCAGATACTTTTTCAAAAGCATAGTCAATAAATCCTGCATCGCAGAGTCACTGCGCGTTAATTTTTGAGGTGTACTTTCAACTGGTTGTCCGGTGTCAATGACGATTTTTTTTAACTCATCAATAATCAAATCTTGCCGCACCCCAATAAGAGATGACAATTTTTGCACCCATCCATCAACCTCTACGGGATGTAAAAATTTAATTTGCGGCAAAAACATTTCCATAATCCCCTTTTTCCCCTCAAGGGTTTTGGCATCATATTTTTTTTGCGCATACGAAAATACATATTCTGCAATCGAAATAGTTTCAAGAGATGAAATATCTCCCCCTTCTAAAAATTCAGCTAAATCCTTCCCTCTTGAAAAGACGAGTTTTTTTACCTCAAACCCGACTGCCTTTGCAAGCGGCGCAGACCGCAGCGTTGCCTTTAGTCCCGCATCATCCTCATCAAGCGCAAATAAAATTGTTTGGGTATGGCGCTTTAAAAGACGCAATTGTTCCGGGGTAAATGCGGTGCCGGAAATTGCAATGACATTGCTAAGACCTTCTTGATACGCACGTAAAAAATCCATCTGCCCTTCAACCACCACCGCCTCTTTTTTTTCTTTAATACGCACGGCGGAATCATAGAGACCATACAAAATATGTGATTTTTTAAATACTGGCGTATCGGGGGTATTTAAATATTTTGCGGTATTTTCCAGTTCTGGAAAAATGCGTCCTGTGAATGCTACAATACGCCCTAAGTGATCTAAAATCGGAAACATAATGCGCGATTGAAACCTATCATCTTTGTATCCGGTGATTACTCCCGCACGCACTAAGTCCTGCAAGTTATATCCAAGAGAAAATAAATAATCACGCAAACCGCTATTCCCCGGTGCGTATCCAAGATTAAAAAAATCAATGGTTTTTTCTTTCAACCCGCGTTTAGTAAGATACTGCAATGCATCTTTATTCTCTTGCAGTTGCTTGCGAAAAAACCGCAGAGCAACTCGATTGATTTCAAAAATAAGATCTTTTTCCTCCTTTTCTTTTGGCGATATTTTTTGCCGTTCTATTCCGAGCCGCTCACACAACACATCCAACGCCTCTTTAAAGTCCAAATGTTCAATTTTTTGAAAAAATGAGATAACATCTCCTCCCTCTCCGCACCCAAAACATTTCCATACTTGTTTTTGTTATCCAAAAAAATAAGGGTATCGCCTTTTGCGTACAAAAATGATATTTTCTCGTATTCCACTTCAATTTCATTTAAATCCTCGTCT
>LCBW01000005.1 GCA_000997465.1 Parcubacteria group bacterium GW2011_GWC1_41_7 | reverse complement strand
ATACGACTCGCCACTCCTTTCCGTTCATAAGGAACGCTTCTCCGGTTAGGAGTGCTTGGATCGCCTCAGGGCTTGGTTGGCGCAAGCACTTACGGTGCTTTTTGCCCTTGAGCCGCTCTCCTGCTTCAATACATGCAGGGCAACAGACTCCGCTTTCGGTGTGCAGTGCTCTCGGCTCCTCCTCCAAGAGTCGGACTATGTCGCCGATTTGTGTGATGGAACGATCCGTGCAGTCGAACACAGCGTGGCCATGAGCGCCTCCTTTCTGCAGGCAAAGCCCTCTTTTTCCGTTTCGGGACTTGCTCATGGCAACCTCCAAAGGCATGGGGTTCTATCTGCAGTATAGTAAAAAAAAATCAAATAGCAAAAATCAAATAGCAAAATATAATTCAAAAATCAAAGGTTTTTCCACGAAAAATAACCAAAAAAGTTTCATTATCCACTGTGCTTAATATTATTATAAAATTAATATATAGGGGTAAATAGTGCCTATTTTAGGGATTTTAAAAATTTGAAATTTATCGTTTTATGCCATATAATGGGCTTTACAATGGCTTGCTACTTCTGTTCACAAAATACAAAAGAGATTGATTTTAAAGACACCGATACGCTAAAAAAGTTTATTTCAGCGGGTGCTAAAATCAAGGGAAAAAAACATACTGCAATTTGCGCAAAACATCAGAGAAAACTTTCAAACGCCATTAAGCGCGCTCGCGAAATGGCGTTGATTTCGTATCTTCCGTAAAATTTTTCCTACCTTATGAAAGTAAAGAAGAGAATCTTCTTTCAGGCATTTATAACGCTTATTATCTTAGCTGGATTTTTTTTAGTACTTGGAAAAACAACAAAAGTTTTATTTAAAGAATTTGTAAAGCCTACCCCTGAATTTAAAGCCCTTACATTTTAAAAATGCGGCGTCTCGACGTTAGTCGGTAAGCCGCAAGCGCCTATGACAGATCAACTCCCTCAAATGCTTGTTCGATTGCCTCGGCGGCGTTAATCTGTCGTTGCACATCAACGAGCATCTGGTCGAACTTGCGCGTAGCGTCTTCCCAGTTTTCCGCATCAAGAAAGACGCAAAGCGGAGTGGCGTTCTCGAAGGGCACGATCGCGCAGTACCGGCCTTCGGATTCGATCAGGACCATCTGAATCGTCTTGCGGGCCATTGTCGTTCTCCCTTCGTTTTCGGGCGTTCTATATATAGTGTAGCACACGCGCACATGATATAATTGCTTTAGAGTTGGTAAATATATTTGCGGGATCGTCTAATGGTAGGACGATGGATTCTGGCTCCATTAATCTAGGTTCGAGTCCTAGTCCCGCAGCCACAAAGTATATACAGACCATGAGAGATGTTACCCTTGTTTTTCTTTTGCGCCAAGGTGAGGTTTGTTTGGGAATGAAAAAGCAAGGATTTGGAGAGGGAAAATGGAATGGTATTGGCGGAAAAATTGATGAAGGAGAAGAGATTCCGCTTGCCGCATCCCGTGAGCTTCATGAGGAGATAGGCGTTGTTGCGGATCCTGAAAAAATGGAAAAAGTTGCAGTTATTGATTTTCATTTTGCGCAAAAACCAGAGTGGAACCAGCGGATGCATGTATTTTTTGTGCGGGAATGGGACGGAGAACCGCAAGAGTCGGATGAGATGAAACCGGAGTGGTTTGCTCAAGATTCTTTGCCGTATGAACAGATGTGGGTTGATGATAAATATTGGGTTCCTGAAGTTCTTAGAGGTCGCAAAATTAATGCGCAATTTCATTTTTCAGGAACTGGAGAAGGAATCGAAAAATTTTTTATTTCTGATTTAAAGAAAAGAGAACCTCATATTCGATAATATATTTTTATACAAGTCGAAATTAATACGTAGGGCTTTAGTTTTATAAAACGTAACTAAAGCTTGCGGCTTACGATTATAACGCCGCATTACCATGACATGGTTACTACAAGTTCTCGTTGTGCTTTGGGGAGTATTTGGTGTGTGGGCGCTTTTGGCGCCTAAAAAATTAGTCGCATTTGGAAGGTCGTTATTTCCAGTATCGTCCTTAAGGGTGTGGGCAATTATCGTACTTGCGTTATCTTACGGAATTTGGATAACTGCTCCGGCAACTTCAATTGTTGTTTTATTACAGGTTATTGCGGTACTCGCCCTTATCAAGGGAATTATCTTGCTTTTTGTATCAAAGCAGACCGCTGAAAAATGGTATGCATATTGGGAAATGAAGCCGGCTATGATGCGGCTATTTGGAATTGTTGCGCTTGCGCTTGCGTATTTTGTGTATATGGTGGCGTAAGAAATAAAAAGTTATAAAAACATTATGGAAAAGAAACGGAAAATTTTAGAATTTTTTAAAAAAAATGTGCTGTGCGTGCTTGCAACGCACGATAGTGAACACAATAAGCCGGAATGTGCGGTGATTGTGTTTACGGAAACTGAAAATTTCGAAATAATTTTTGGGTGCTTAAACAATGCGCGCAAGTATGGATATTTGCAAAAAAATCCGAAAGTGGCATTTTCTATCGGCTGGAATGGAGAGGAAAATATTACGGTGCAATATGAGGGAGTTGCAAAAGAAGTGACGGGCGTAGAGTTTGAACAGTGCAGGGACATTAATTTAAAAAAGAATCCATCTTCAAAAAAATTCGCTTTTTTGCCGGAACAGCGATATTTTCGCGTACAACCGACTTGGATTCGGTACTCTGATTTTTCAAAAAATCCAATAGAGGAGTTTGAGATTAAATTTTAAAATAAGGAATAAGTGAAAAATAAATATTTTCAAATTGATAAAATTTTGAAAAAGTTGTATCCGAAGATTGAAACATCGCTGAATTACCAAGCGCCGTTTCAGCTTTTAGTTGCAGTCATTTTATCGGCGCAGACAACTGATAAAAAAGTGAACGAGATTACGCCGGGGCTTTTTAAAAAATATAAAACTGTTGCGGATTTTGCACAGGCAAAACAAAAAGATATGGCGGATGCTGTATATGGCGTCAATTACCGCAATCAAAAAGCTATATCGCTTATTGAGAGCGCAAAAATGATTCAAAAAGAATTTAAGGGAAGGGTACCGCGTACTATGGAGCAGATGCTGAAATTGAGGGGAGTTGCACGCAAGACCGCAAACGTGGTGCTTTCAAACGCGTATGGCGAATACGTCGGTATTGCGGTTGATACACATGTCATCCGGCTTTCGCAGATGCTCGGACTGACAAAAGAAAAAGATCCTAGAAAAATTGAGGTTGATCTTATGGAAATTGTTCCCAAGGGCAGGGAATGGCGTGATTTTTCTTTGCGGCTGATTCAATATGGCCGCGACTATTGCCCGGCACGGAAACATCCACATACTCATTGTCCTTTGTCTAAATATTACAGCAACGCTTGAAATTTATTGTGCAAAAAAGAGCTTATTTTAAAGGGGTTTTTAAATTTCCAAATATCCAAGATTTCTTTAATCGGCATGATTTCTTTGGTCGTTGAGGTGATAAATACTTCGTCTGCTTTTTTTAGATCTTTTAAAAATATTGGTTTTTCGTATACAGGGATATGATTTTGTTTTGCAATTTTTAAAACCAGTTCTCGCGTTACTCCGGGATATACTCGATCGGGCGGGGCAGTGTAGAGTGCGCCATTTTTTACAAAAAAGAAATTGGAATTTGCGCACTCACATATTTCTTTTTTTTCGCTGATAAAGAGAACTTCTTGCGCCCCTTGCCTTTTTGCGTTATTTAAGAAAAATACATTTTGCATATACGCCAGGTGTTTTATGGTTGGATAGGGACGCTCTACAATTTCGATTTTAAGCACAATGCCTTTTTCATAATATGATTGAGGGTATGTTGTTATCTTGTTTGGGATGATAATAAAATGTGCATTTCCTGTTTCGGTTGATGATTTTCCAACTCCCCCTGTCAATATGAGGCGCAGCTCCATATTGTCCATCTCTCGGTTGCGTTGAATTGTTTTTAAAACTGCTTGTTCAATTTCACTCTGTTTTGGAATATTTTTCAATTTTAACATTCGTGCAGATATCAGAAAATTTCTCATATGTCTTTGCAGTTGAAAGGGTTTACCGCTGTATGTTTTTAAAAAATCAAACACTCCGTATCCGCGAAGCAGGGACAGGTCTTTTGCAGGAATGGTCGCCGCTTTTTCAGGGTAAAATTTATTATTGATAAAAATTTGCATAGAGAAAACGTATATGTAAATTTACCCTTATTTTAAGCCATTTTTTAACATTTTAAGATGTTCTCTATTTGTCCTAGGCGTTGATATCTTGGAATACTCTTGTGTTATAATTGAAACAAGCAATCATTCACAATTTGGTTGTGCGCACCAGCCTTCGCTAAGAAGCTGCGGTACGTGCGGATTACCCACAACGCAGTTGTTTGAAAGCAATGTATCTTTGTGATACTATTGTATTGTTTGTTCGCCGAATTTTTAAACAAAGGAGGGCGTTCAAAAAAATTGTGATTATTTTTGCTGAGTGACAGCACTCTCATCAATCTTACACTCATAGTTTCAAGGCGAAACCATGAGCACATAGATTCTTAATTGTCTGGGCAAAATTTCTAGAGTAAATCTAAATGGATAAACTTTTTTTGAGAGTTTGATCCTGGCTCAGGGTGAACGTTGGCGGTTTGGATTAGGCATGCAAGTCGAGCGGATTGATATCAGAGCTTGCTCTGGTAAAGGTCAGCGGCGAACGGGGTAGTAACACGTATCAAATCTGCCCTCAAGCAAGGAATAATTCGGCGAAAGCCGAACTAATACCTTATGGTCCGATACGTCGCAAGATGTATCGGTAAAGGAGCAATCCACTTGAGGAAGAGGGTGCGTCCGATCAGCTAGTTGGTTGAGGTAATTGCTCACCAAGGCGAAGACCGGTAGGGGATCTGAGAGGGTGGCCCCCACCAAAGGCACTGAGACACGGGCCTTACTCCTACGGGAGGCAGCAGCCGAGAATATTGCGCAATGGGCGAAAGCCTGACGCAGCGAAACCGCGTGCCGGAAGAAGCTCTTCGGAGTGTAAACGGCTTTTGTGAGGGAGGAAATTATTGACAGTACCTCACGAATAAGAGACGACTAACTTCGTGCCAGCAGTCGCGGTAATACGAAGGTCTCAAACGTTACCCGGATTTACTGGGCGTAAAGCATTCACAGGTGGTTAAGTAAGTCTTCTTTTAAAGCTTTAAAGCTCAACTTTAAAGAGGGGGAGGATACTGCTTGACTAGAGATTACCAGGGGCTAGTGGAACGCACGGTGTAGGGGTGAAATCCGATGATATCGTGTGGAACGCTAAAAGCGAAGGCAGCTGGCTAGGGTAATTCTGACACTCATTGAATGAAAGCGTGGGTAGCAAACCGGATTAGATACCCGGGTAGTCCACGCTGTAAACGATGGATGCTAACTTTGGGGAATCTCGACCTTCTCCGAGGTAAAGCTAACGCGTTAAGCATCCCGCCTGGGAACTACGATCGCAAGATTAAAACTCAAAGGAATAGGCGGAAGCCCGCACAAGCGGTGGAGCATGTGGTTTAATTCGATAGTAAGCGTGAATCTCACCAGGGCTTGACATGTTACTGACAATATTTCATCCGAAAGGTTGGAATTTCCGTAGCTTGCTATGGATCGGTAATACAGGCGCTGCATGGCCGTCGTCAGCTCGTGATGTGAATCGTAACCTTAAGTGGCATAACGAGCGCAACCCTTTTCGACTGTTATACGTATCAGCCGAGACCGCCGTGTTTAACACGGAGGAAGGAGAGGATGACGTCAGGTCCGCATGGCCCTTATGTCCTGGGCTACACACATGCTACAATGCTGTGGTACAATGGGTCGCGAAACCGCGAGGTGGAGCTAATCCCATAAAACCCAGCTCAGTTCGGATTGAAGTCTGAAATTCGACTTCATGAAGCTGGAATCGCTAGTAATCGCGAATCAGATATGTCGCGGTGAATACGTTCTCGGGCTTTGCACTCACTGCCCGTCAGGCCAGAGGAGTTCTTTCTACTTGAAGGCTCGCTTTATGCGGGACTAGGGTGGGGGGAGTGACTAGGGCTAAGTCGTAACAAGGTATCGCTACCGGAAGGTGGCGATGGACTAATTCTGTTTAAACATAAGAAACACTCAAAGCTCCAAGCTAAAATTTTTGTTTTGGTACGGAGCGGCTTCTATGGGAGCTTATCTCATAGTCAGCTGAGTTTATCCACTATGTACGAATTTCCTTCGTATGTTACAATAGATTTATGCCCAGACAATTAAGGGTCTTGTAAGCGTTGCTATGTTACGCTTTGCATAAGATAGCAACTTGCGGCTTACCGACTAACGTCGAGACGCCGCGACTCACATATACATGTCAAAAGTTCTTATTGTAGAGGACGATAAATTTCTTCGGACACTACTGGAAAAAAAGTTGCGGTCAGAGAGTTTTGAAGTGGTGACCGCCGCAGACGGAGAGGAGGCAATGAATCAATTGGTGAGTACTAATCCTGATATGGTTCTTTTGGATATTATTTTGCCTAAAATCAGCGGATTTTCATTTTTAGAGCAGGTTCAAAAAGATCCAAATTTAAATAAAATACCAGTTATCATCCTTTCAAACCTTGCGCAAGGAGAAGATGTCCAAAAAGGTAAGGATTTAGGTGCAATTGACTATTTTGTAAAAGCAAACACCTCCTTAGAGGATCTCATTAAAAAAGTAAGGGCTTTTTTGCAAGATAAAGCTCCGCTTTAGATTTGATTTTTATCGTCCCCAAAAATTTGGTTTTTCGGGGTATTTTTTGCTACAATAAAGATAAGCAATTATAAAGGTCACAATTAATTTTTTATGAGCCATTCTATGAAAAAAGGTTTTACCTTACTCGAGTTGTTGATTGTCATGGCAATTTTGGCAATTTTGGCATCTATTCTTTTGGTCGTAGTCAAGCCGCAACAGATTTTTGCAAAAGCACGTGATACCCAGAGAAAAACTGATCTTGCGAATATCTCAAAGGCAATAGACATCTATTCGGTTGAAACGCCAACTGGAGCAGATTTAGGAGAGTGCTTGGTATCAAGCGCAACCTCAACGCTGTATACTTCAGCAACCGGCGGAAGCACAAATGTAGCTGATTTGCCTGCAGGTTCTGGATTTTCTGCTTTAGTTAACTCGACCGCGCAAACCGTTGATGGAACTGGATGGATTCCGGTTAATTTTTCAGGTGTAGCATCTTTGAACTTGGCAAACTTGCCAGTTGATCCACAAAATGGAAATAACACTGATGTAAATGGAAAGTATTATTCTTATGGGTGCAAGTCAAACACATCTTATGAGATTAATGCTCGTTTGGAGACATTGACCGATGGCGCCAATGATGGCGGAAACAACACCGCAGTATATGAGGTAGGAACCGACAAGACAATTTTGCCGGCAACTACTTCCGCGGCATTTTATCCAGCGCAGTAAACTTATAAGTAAGTAACACAAAACCCCTGCTTAAACGCAGGGGTTTTGTGTTACTATAAAAACAATGATTTTAATTCTTGATAACATTAGGTCAGCTTATAATGTTGGATCGATTATGCGTACCGCAGAATTTTTTGGCATAGAAACGATTTATTGTTGTGGCATTACTCCAGACACCAAAGAAAAAAATGTTTTAAAAACATCATTAGGAACTGAACATAAACTTCAGATTATTAAATATGCCGGCGCAACTGTACGACTTGTAAAAAAAATAAAAAAAGAGGGGTATGAAATCTTGGCGCTCGAGCAAGATGCGCGATCTATTGATCTACAAAAATTTAATATAAAAAAAGACAAGCAATACGCTTTAATTGTCGGTAATGAAATAAAAGGTGTGTCAAAATCAATTCTCGGCAGCGCAGATTCAATTTTGGAAATCAAAGGGCAGGGACATAAAGAATCTTTAAATGTGGCGATGGCGACCGCTATTGTAGTTGCGCAATTAATGCAATAAAAAAGATCTCTTATGGAGATCTACTTTGGTACTTCTGCGTCGCGGACGATGGCCTTGACTCGTTTTCCGCTTTGACGACTTTTGTATGTCACGAATTGCAGTTTGTGACCATCAGGTCCCTTGCATCCGTGATCGCATACATAAAGCGGCCGATCGTGATAGACGATTGGGCCATCATGGAATTCAGCCCACCCCAGAAATCGTGCCCTTTGTTGGCAATCAGGGCAACAATGTTCCCGGGGCTTCTTCTGGCGATGCGACACTGTATCACCTCCTTCCTGTTTGAGCGCTACATTTAGTATAAATCTTTCTCGTTTTGTTTAAAAATGTACTATTTTCAGATCTGCGATACAATATCCGTTGAGGAATTCTTTTGAATTCATACGTTTTTTATCTTGAAGTTGGATATCGTGAATAACTAATGCAGCATCAGTAAGCTGGAGCGCGAGTTCTTTTCGGTGTTGGAAAAATGTGCCTACTGTTGTATTTCTATTTTTAGGGTCAATGTCAGTGGTGCGTAACTTTTCAATAGAAAATATTTTTACGAGCCTTTCGCTTCCTTTTATATTCATTTTTATAAAAGTTCCGGGCCACCCGGCAAGCGCTCTTATTTTACGATCCCATAGCTCGTACGGCCCATCTATTGAAAGTAGGCCATCAAGTTTTTCAACTTTTTTTGTGAGCGTTACCTCTTTTTCATCTTGGGCGTGCGGCACTATATCTCCGCTCAAATATGCTTCAATATTTTTATTAAAAAGGTTTCCTGCGCATTGCCCCAATTTCATCTCAAGATCGGCGGCTGTTTCTTTTTCGTTCAAGTGTATTTTTTCTTGGGCAAGTAGGGGCCCATGATCAACAAGCGCGTCAATGATGAAAAATGTTGCACCAGTTTCTTGTTCTCCTGCAAGAATAGTTTCTCGAATAGGATTTGCGCCTCTAAATTTTGGCAGTAGGGATGGATGAAGATTAAGCAGGCCTTTTTTGAAAAGCGGAAAAACTGATTCAGGGATTATTTTTCCATACCCCGCAATAAGTCCAAAATTGAAAGAAAGCCCTTCTAATTTTTGAAATTCAGCGTGTGATCCTATTTCAAGACAGGGAATTTTTTCTTTTTGCGCAAAAAGTGAAACTTCGCTCTGTTGTAATTTTAACCCTCTGCCAGCCGGTTTTGCCGGAAGCGTGACAATAAGAGCGGGTTTATATGCTTTCACAACAGTTTTCAGTGCCCAAAGTCCAAAAGGACTTGAAGCAAAAAAACAGAAGCTTAGTTTTTTGGGCATATCATAAATTTAGTTCGCGTTTTTTTCATTCGATTCTTCTTGATTTACTGGAACATCTAAAAGTTCAAGGGCATTGTCGGTAAAGAGGGTACCATTGATATGATCATATTCGTGCTGAATAATATGCGCAAGAAACCCCTCGGTAGAGAGTATTCGTTTTTTACCCTCAAGATTTTGGTAGGTAATGCGTACTTTCTTTGCGCGCCGAGTAATACCCCAGGTTCCGGGGATACTTAAGCAGCCTTCCTCTTTAAGATCGGTTTCCTCAAAAAGTTCAACATGAGGATTTACAAATACATAAAATTTTTCTTTTGGCCGAGCGATAAAAAGAGACATATCAAGCCCTACTTGATTTGCGGACAATCCAACACCCTCATGAGCAATCATGGATTTTTTCATCTCGTCTACGATTTTTCGAAGTGATGCGTTAAATTTTGTAACCGGAGAGAGTTTTTTTCTCAAAATTTCATCCGGATCATGTACAATATCCATTTTTCGTCTCTGATTATTGGTATAATTGAATCAGTATGAATGATTTTTTTCCGCCAAAATCACGCATTGTTTTTGACATTGAAACCGCTGGAAAACGGTTTGATGATTTAGATGAATATACAAAATCATCGCTTATCAAAAAAGTATCGAAAAAACTCGGGGTATCGTTACCGCAGCAACACATAGACCCCGCAAAATCGGCCGAATCCGATTCTTCTATGATTATAAGGGAAATTGATACGAGCCTTGGTTTGAACCCTTATTTAGGGCAAGTGATTGCAATTGGATTGCATGATTTTGAGATCAAAAAGAACGTGTTGTTGCTTTTGAAAAGTGATACTATAGATGAAGAAGTAATTAAGGATAGTGTGTTAAAACATGGTCCTGCATGTGCTGTTATCTTTGCATCGGAGGCCGAGATACTTGCAGAATTTTGGAGAATTGTCTATGCGGCGTCAGAGGTAATAAGTTTTTACGGCGGACGGTTTGATTTACCATATATCATGGTTCGCTCAGCCGCGCATCATATTAAGCCGTCAGTAAATTTAATTAAGCATTATAAGCATGCTGATTTATACCCACTTCTTTCATTCTATGGTTCACTTGACGGAGTAAGTCTGCATAGCGCGTGCACGGGATTTGGTATCGAAACTCCCAAAAACGATATAGATGGAAGTAAGGTAAGTGAATATTTTTATGCTGGAAAATTAGGTGAAATTGGAGCGTATTGTATGCGAGATGTTTTGGCAACGGCACAGCTGTATGACATATGGAAAAAATATTTAGATTTTTCATATGATAGATGAACATTGATTATTTCAAAAAAACAAGCGGATATATGATTGATGGGATGTGGTATCCGCGCGTGACTTCAATTATTCAAACAAAAAGCAAGCCAGCGCTTTATTATTTTTATGCAAAAGCCGCATCCTACAAAGAGGCGGAAGAAAAAAAGAAAAAAGCAGCAGCTGAGGGAACTGAAGTGCATGAGCTATTTGAAAAATTGGTTGTTGGGAAGCCGGTCAAGGTTCCACCAAAATTTATTGGGATAAAGCAAGCGTTTGATGAATTCCTTCAGCAATACAATTTTTTTACGAAAGGAGATTGGCTTGAGCGTAGGATTCGACACCCGCTTCACCGGTACGCAGGAACATTCGATATGCTCGCGGAAATTAATGGAACCCTTTCTATTTTAGATATTAAAACATCAGCGTCAGTGTACGATGATTACCGACTGCAGACTGCCGCATATGTCTACGCGCTCAATGAAGAACCTTGGGTACTTGACGAGAAGGGAAATAAAACCTTACTTCACAAAGACGTTGAAAAGCGCTATATTTTATGGGTGAATCAAATTCGTAAATGTCAAAAATGTACTGCAAAACTTCGCTTACGTTCTATGGGCGATAAAGCAGAAAAAGGAAGCGCAACGTGCGAGCATAAATGGGGGAACATTGAAGCTGAATGGGAACTAATTGATTTTGATGATCCCAAAGACAAAGAAAATCATATTGAAAAAGATTTCCAAGGTTTTGTGCACTGCAAAGGACTTTGGGAGTGGGACAATCGCAAAATTTTAGAAGGAATTGGATACCTTTGATAAGTGAAGAACTATACGTTAAAGGCTATAAATAGATTAAAATTCAAAGGCTTTAAGACCTTAAAAAAGTGTTAAAATATAATTGTTACGGATTTTTTATAAAAGCAACTATTTTTTCGTAGTGAAATTGCGAAAAGTACGATTGAATATTACGTGAACGAGTAGAAAATATGAGGATAGTCGCGTTAAGCCAGACCCGAGCATTTTTGTAAAGCGAGTGAACTAATATTCCGAACTTTATCGCCTTTGAGCGAGAAAAAATATAAGCTGCCGTCCCCGTAGTTCAACGGATAGAATACGAGATTGCGGATCTCGCGATGGAAGTTCGATTCTTCCCGGGGGCACAGATAATTCAGCTTTACTAAAAAATAAAGTTGGAATTATATAATACAGTCCTCGTAGTATAAAGGAAGAACATAGCCCTCCGAAGGCTAAGATACAGGTTCAATTCCTGTCGGGGGCACATTATGAATATTCGTCAGGCGACAGTTGAAGACGCATCTGATTTGCAAAAAATCAACGATGAATATTTTGGTGAAACACGAAATTATAAAAAAGAAATTGAGTCAAAGGATACCCTCATTTTTTTATGCGAAGACAAAAATAAAATTGTCGGTATTTCTGGTTTAAAAAAATACGTTTGGAATAATACTGCATGGATTTTAAATATTTTTATACTGCCGGAAATGCGCCGCAAGGGAATTGCAAAGCAGCTTATTTTACACATAGTGGAAGAAGCAAAAAAAATGCAGGTGCGTTGTATATTGGCCGAAGCGCCATCGAGCGGAAATGCACCCTTTTTATTTACAGCATGTAAATTTAGAAAATGCGGCTACAATGATCGCTATTATACAAATGACGGAGGTGAGATTGCCGAATTTTATTCATTTGATTTATAGCTTATTTTAGTTATTTTTTAAAACATTTATAATATATTCAGCATTGGCGTAACTGTCAACTGCTGTACACAACTACATTTGGAAGGACAACTGCTATGCAAGACATGACGTATGAAGGGGTCGGCGTCAACTACGACGCCATGGATCCTTTCAAACGACTGTGCCAGTTGGCGGGGCACGCAACAGAGAGTAATCTCGTGTGGCCTCTAAGCTGGAAGGGTGTTGAAACAAGCCGCGGAGAAAGCGCCTATTTGGTGCAGACACCGTTTGGCTTTCTTGGGTTCGTCATCGAGGGACTCGGGACCAAGAACGTCGTGGCTGACGCGATGTACTCTCTCACAGGTAAGACGTACTACGATCATGTTGCCCAGTGCAACGTGGCCATGAACGTCAACGACCTTATTACCCTCGGGGTGCTTCCGGTTGCCTTTAGCCTGTATGTGGCAGGCGGCAACTCCGACTGGTTCTGCGATCAAGATCGTGCTATGGACTTAGCTGCTGGAACTAAGCGGGCCTGCGATCTATCCGGATGCATTTGGGCTGGCGGTGAAACGCCAACTCTCAAAGGCATCGTCAACCCGGACACTGTGGATTTGTCGGGTGCCTGCTTTGGCTTCACTGAGAGGCCCTTTAACCCCGATATCCACGAAGGCGATGAGATCGTTCTGATCGGGAGCTCTGGAATTCACGCCAATGGCCTGACTCTGGCTCGAAAGATCGCGGACAGCATCCCCGATGGCTATCTGACGCTGCTGCCTGACGGTCGTACGTATGGCGACGCGCTCTTGGATCCAACGGTCATCTACGTGTCGTTGGTGCGTCGCCTGATCAGGTGGGAGATTCCAGTCAGCTACCTCGTGAACATCACGGGTCACGGCTGGCGCAAGCTTATGCGAGCGCGCGGCAACTTCCGCTACGTCATCGACAGCATCCCCGATCCTCAGCCGGTGTTCGACTTCATGATGGAGCATGGGCCGGTAACGCTCCAAGAAGCCTACGGCAACTTGAACATGGGAAGCGGCTTTGCGGTCTACACCCGCAAGGGCAAGGGTAAGACCGTGGTGGCTGCCGCTGAAATGTGCGGCATGAGCGCGTTGGTTGCGGGGCACATCGAGGACGGCAGTGAGACCAAGCGTGTGGTCATTGACCCGCTTGATATCGAGTACACCGAAGACACCCTGCAAGTCCGATAGCGACTGATCCTTCGGGGTCTTGCGACATGCTCTGCGCGTCGCAAGGGCGACGCAATCCCTTCAGGACAGCGTTTTGCGACACGCTCTGCGCGTCGCATTTTTTGATACTATAATTAAATAAATGGAAAAGAAAAAAAATATTGACGCCATATCAAAAATTGTCAAAAAAGAATCCGAAGCGTATGATCCGGGACACGATTGGTTTCATATTGAGCGGGTTTTAAGGCTTTCTCGAAAAATTCAAAAGCAAGAAGGTGGAGACTTGTTTGTTATTGAACTTGCGGCGCTTTTGCATGATGTGGCTGATTGGAAATTTTTTAAAGGAAAGGAAGATGATGGGGTTAAAAAAATTAAAAATATATTGCACGCGAAAAAAATTGATTTGGAAACGACTTCGCGCGTTTGTGGTATTATAAAAAATCTTTCATTCAAGGGAGAGGGGGTTAAAGATCACATGAGCGCTCTTGAGGGGAAAATCGTGCAGGATGCCGATAGGTTGGATGCAATTGGTGCAATTGGAATTGCACGGACATTTTCTTACGGCGGTTACAAAAAAAATTCTATGTACGATCCTCGTATAAAGCCAATGCAGCACAAAACAAAACAACAGTATAAAAAATCAACAGGTACAACTATTAATCATTTTTATGAAAAATTGCTTCTTTTGAAAGATCGTATGCACACAAAAACTGCAAAAGAAATGGCAAAGTCACGCCATGCGTTTATGAAATTTTATCTTAGTGAATTTTTAAAAGAGTGGAGAGGAAATTAATTATCCTTTTTTTCTTTCACTTCAATTCCCAGCTCATCAAGTTGAGACTTTGCGGCATATGAGGGCGCATCAATTGCGGCAGTTTTTCCTCCCGAAGAGGCAGGGAAAGCAATGACCTCGCGAACTGATTGTTCTCCTAAAAGCGTCATAAGCAGTCGGTCAATTCCCGGGGCAATTCCGCCGTGCGGAGGAACGCCGTACTCAAACGCGGTCAGCATGTGTAAAAATTCTTTTTTTTGTTCTTCTGAAAATCCTATGAGGTCAAATATCTTTGATTGAATTTTAGGATCATGAATTCTTATTGATCCGCCGCCTACTTCAAATCCATTTAATGCGAGGTCGTGCTGAAGGCCGCGTACACTCATTGGATTAGAGTCCAAAAGCGCGATGTCATCTGGATGCGGTGCGGTAAACATATGATGCGATGGCGCAAATTTTGCTTTTCCGGATCCATGATAAAAATCTTCTGCAGATTGCTCGGTAAAGAGTGGGAAGTTGATCACCCATGCAAAGGCAAGTTCATCTTTGTCATCCTTATTTTTTCGCATATCCGGTTTGTCTGACCCGTATTTCTCTTTCGCCTCCTTATGTGTAAGCCTGGGCCAGGGGGTTTGAGTAAAATGTTTTTCGGGGAATACCTCTTTGATCATTGCGATAAACATTTCTTCCGCAAGGTGCAAAATATCTTCTTGGGTCACAAAAGACATTTCCATATCAAGCTGGGTAAATTCCCCATATGCACGATCTGCACGCGGATCTTCATCTCGGAAACAGCGGGCAATTTGAAAATACCGCTCAAATCCAGCAACCATTAAAAGTTGCTTATATTGCTGGGGGGACTGGGGAAGGGCATAAAATTTCCCTCTTTGGAGGCGAGAGGGAACCAGGAAATCACGTGCTCCTTCGGGAGTTGTTTTTGTCAAGATAGGGGTTTCAATTTCAACAAATTGTTTGTTTTTGAGCCAATTACGCAAAAAAAGAATCGCTTCGTTGCGTTTGAGAATATTTTGTTTCATGCGATTTCTTCGCAAATCAAGATATCTCCACTGTAAACGCGAGTCCTCATTGATTTCATACCCGTCGGTGTTTAAAGGAATAGGAGGGGCCTGCGAAATGCTAATAATTTCAAATTCTTCAATGACCAATTCTACGCCGCCAGTCGGGATGTTTTTATTAACTAATTTTTCAGGACGTGCTTGAATAGTGCCGCTTATTTTTA
>LCBW01000004.1 GCA_000997465.1 Parcubacteria group bacterium GW2011_GWC1_41_7 | reverse complement strand
TCTTTTCTCCGCCATGTTTTTTTTCGCTTTGGCACTTTTTTCACAGCCAGGCGTTCTACCACTGAACTACCCGAGAATCTCGCTCATTTTATCATTCGCTCAAAGGCGATAAAAGTTGAAAATTTATTCGTTCATTTTACAAAAATACTCAGGTCCGGCTTAACGCGACTATCTTCGTATTTTTTATTCACTCATAAAATTTTTAATCAACTTTTTCGCAATTTCACTCATAATAAAATTCGCTTTATATAGGGAACATAGGAACACCATTGATGTAATTATTATAACACTTTGTATATAAGCGGCTTACAAGTACAACGCCGCGATTTTACCAAACTACTGCACAGGAGAAATAACCTGAAAATCCTTATTGATGTGCGCTTTTTTGAGAACCGTTGATTGAATTTTTTTGTCTTGGATGGTTACCTCTAAAAGCCCTGCTTCCATAGTTTCTTTTGAAAAATTTTGATCAAACACAAAATTCCCCAAAGAATAATAAATCGGCTTTTCCTTGTATACTTCTGAAATTTGCACAACGTGCGGATGATTGCCAATAACCATATCCGCCCCCCAGTCAATCACGCGGCGGGCGCGGGCTATTTGATCCACGCGTGGTTTTTGCTGATATTCATTCCCCCAATGAAACAATACCGCCAATACATCTACTTTATCGCGAGCGTTTTCAATCGCCTGTTTTATTTTTATATCATCAATAACAGCGATACCTAACGCATTGCCTTGCCCATCTGTAACTTCATGCGAAGGGGGGTCTGCTTCAATATTTTTCAAAAACTCTGAAAATGCCAAAAGTCCGATGCGTGTTCCGTTTATATCCAAAATTACCGGTGCATATGCTTCGTCCGCATTATTTCCTGCGCCGATATACACAATATCGTTTTCTTTTAAGTGTAGCAGCGTATCTTCAAACGCTTGTTTTCCATAATCCCAAACATGATTATTCGCAAACTGCACTGCTTTAATGTTTGCATTTTTGAGGGCCTTTGCAGTTTCAGGATTCATCTCAAATGAGTAAATGCTCCCTACTTTTGTGCCCCTATCAGATATCGGCCCCTCAAGATTTGTAATCACCCCGTCAAACGAACGCAGATAATCCAAAATGAGTAAAAATGGGAAATTATAATCCCCCTTTCCTACAGTTTCTATTTTTTTCTCAACCGCTCGGTCAAACATCATATCGCCCGCAAACAAAAGATGAATCGGCTTTTCTGCGATAACTGTGTTTTGCACAACAATGGTTTGAATACGCGCAACAAGCGTCGGGTCAGGCGCTTGCTTAAAAATTTGCGTTAAAAGCAAAATCAAAAGCGGAGCAAGGGTCGTATACGAAATAATTGCGCGAGAGCGCATACGTTAAATTCCCAATTCGCGCGCAACAAGCGGGTCAAAATTGGTCGTAAAATAATTTTTCAAATCTTCCGGCATAACCCATTTTATCTCTTCAATTTCATCGGGCTCGGATGGCTGTTGTACCTGGTCTTTATTTTCCAAAACGCATAAAAAATAACACAATACTTTATTAAAATGCGGATGAATACGAAGAGAAATTTGTTTGATCGGCTTTACTTTATATCCCGTTTCTTCCAGTGTCTCACGCGCGGCACACGCTTCCCGGTCTTCACTCCGTTGCTTTCCCCCGGGAAAAGCCCACGTCAACACTGATCCGTCATTACCCGTTTCCGGTTTTCTGCGCTTTATGAGCAGTACCTCTCCTGCATCGTTAAGCACAACGGCAAGGTTGATAAAATTTTCAAAGTCCCCCATAATAGAGCGTAAGGATTAAGTGCGGCCTGTATATAGTATATCATGAGCACCTAGGTATGCAAAAAAATAACCCCTATGACAAAATCGCCGCAGTGTATGACTTTCCTTTAATGCAGTATGTCTATTGGTGGGAACATAAAAGGGCGCTTTTTGATCTACAACCGGTTATAGGTCCGTGCGCGCGGATATTGGATATTGGATGCGCAACGGGAAAATTTGCAAAAAAATTACGCGGCGCGCATCCGCACATTAACGTCACCCTGCTGGACGCAAGCGCAAACATGATTGAGCGCTCAAAAAAAGCATGTCCCTTTGCAAAGGCACTATGCAAAAAATTTCTGCACGCACATCTTCCACAAAAATCCTACGATCTTATCACTATCATAGACGCACTATATTGTCTTGAAAACCCGAAAAAAGCAATTGAAACATGCGCGCAGCTGCTTGCACTGTACGGATATCTCTACATCATCGCGCCGCAATCTGAAAATTTTTTGCACAAAATACTTATTGCCTACACAAAACTGTTTCCCACTGAAAAAACAAGTGTGCATATCCCAGCTAAAGAAATTGAGTGTACTGCAAAAGAGTCAGGACTCCTGCTCATCAAAAAATACAAAAAGTACGGACAGTGGTTTTTGCTCTTTCAAAAACACTAGAGAATTTTGAGAACCTTATACGTCAATACTCGCTCAGGCAATTTTACCTCAACCTCATCATCAACTGTTTTTTCCAAAAATGCAGCGCCCAAAGGAGAATCTGTTGAAATTTTCCCCTGCATTGGATTCGCGTCTCCAAATCCAACCAAAGTAAAGGTAAGCTTCTTTTTAGTACCCATATCGCGCACCTCAAACGAAACCCCTACTTCAATTTTTGTCTTACTGCGCGATGGCTTGATAATTTTTGCTTCCCGTAAAATGACATCCATATCTAAAATACGCTGTTCCAGGGTCGCTTGCGCATCCAATGCCTCTTTGTATTCGGCGTTTTCAGATAAGTCTCCAAATTCTTTTGCCTGCCTAATGCGCTCTGCTATTTCCATGCGCTCTTCTGTCTTCATGCGTTCTAAGTCCTGACTTAATCGATCGTAAGTGTCTTTCGTAATTAAACGTTCACTCATAGGTATACTGTCACAGCTTTTTAATAGGTGTGCGATCGCTTCTTATCTAAAGCGCACAATAGCAAGAATTTAAGGCAAAAACTACCTTTTGTCAACACAGATGTGCATAGAAAATTTAATGTGTATGTGTTTCAAAATACATATTCATAATATCCCGATAGAGCGGCAACGTCGCAACGGACCCTAAGGGAACCTCCTCAATAAAAAGCGTCATGACAATTTTGGGATTTTCATACGGCGCAAATCCGGTAAAGATAGCGTTCAGTTTACTTTTCCCTAAAATTTCAGGTGTTCCTGATTTTCCGGCAACTGCAACGATTACTCTCTGCAGGGTTTTTGCCGATCCATCAGTTACCGTCATGCGCATAGCTTTTTGGATAATGCCAAGATTTTTTACATCAATCAAATCACGGCGAATAATTTTTGGCTTTCGATCATAGAGCACCTTTCCCTTCGTGTCTGCTATGGTTTTGATAATATACGGCTGGTACAGCGTATTGCTCACAAACGCATTGGTGAAGAGCGAAATTTGAAGCGGGGTCACTAAAAGGTCTCCTTGCCCAATGCTGACATTATAGGTATCTCCAAGCACCCATCCTTTTCCAAATAATTTTTTCTTTGTTTCGGGAGATGGCACGAATCCAGCTTTTTCTGACGCAATATCAATACCGGTTTTTGATCCCAATCCATAACGTTCATAATATTTTTTGAGCCGATAAATACCTAGGCCCTTTTGATCATGATACCCTCCTCCAATTGAATAAAAATAAGTATTGACTGACTGGGCAATTCCTTTATACATATCTGTCCATCCATATCCTTCAGTATGAAAATCTTTAAAAATAGACGGCTTTGACGGAAAATAAGGATTCGGAATAACAATTTGCCCTGTTGATAAAATCTGTTTATCGGGACTGATAATTTTTTCCTCTAAAGCGCCTGCCGCAACAATCGGCTTTATAGTTGACCCAGGCGCATATTGGCCCGAAACTACCCGATTAAAAAGCGGCGCGTACGTATTGTTTAAAATATCAGTTGATCGTCTACTGTTTTCCAAAAACGCATTATTGTCGTAATTGGGATAAGAAATCATCGCGATGACGGAGCCATCTTTCGGATCCAGAGCAACAAGAGATCCTTTTTTGTATCCTGTCTGTTTAAAATATATATCCATCATGTCATAGGCGCGTTTTTGAAATTCAGCATCAAGCGTTGTAAAAATCATATCTCCTTGCGCAATTTCTGATTTTTTAATAGTGCGCCCCACTTCTCCCTTTACATCCCGCTCAAAACTTACTACTCCGGGAATTCCGCGCAAAAAATCCTGATAGGTACGCTCTAATCCGCCCTTTCCAATATATTCTTCGGCAAACATCTTGCCGTCTTTTAGATCATCTTCCGTTGGAAACCCTAAATATCCAATCACATTTCCCATCGCGTCCGCATACGGATAAAATCTCCGGAATCCCCTGACGATTTCAATAGTACGGTTTGACTGCAATACTCCCCTTAATTCTAAAATATTTTGTTGGCTCACATTTTTTATAACCAAATACCGCTCATACGTTAATTTAAAAAGTAAATTATTTTTTTGAATAAAACGCTGTACGTATATCTTTTCTTCATCTGAAAGCGGCTGAAAGTCCAAAAAAATATCAATACTTGGTTGGTTTGATGCGATTTGTTTTCCCTGCCTATCATACATAATGCCCCGAGGAGGAAAATGCACAATTTCAAAAAACTGGTTCGCCTGAGAACGCCGCGCCCATTGATCTGATTGCGCAACAAATTGCATGCTGATAAATCCAAAAATCAACCAAATGCATAAAAACAAAAAAGAGAGCACTTTGCGAAGATGCAAGCGCCGAAAAAATTTTTCGCCCTCCGGCTCGACTAAAATTTCATCCCAATGATCCGTTCTCATCGTCCTTATTATAGCATCCGCTAAGGCGCCAACGCGTGCCTTACGTAAGGATTATATGCGGCTGTACATGCGCGCCCGATATACCCATGCGCATACAAGCGCCCAAAGTATATGCCCCAAAAAAAGAAATGCGAGATAGTTACTGTGCATATTCCCCCTCAACCATCCCAAAGATATCAGGTACAAAAGAAAAAAAAGTCCAAGAAAAAATAACAAGCCGCTGAAGTGCTCGATTCCTATAATCCGTGTCAAAAAAGAACAAAGAAAAAATAAAATACCCCATACCAACAAATGAAATCCAAAAGGAGTAAGAAAAAAAATATCCTGGGCAAAAGATCCTACTAAAAGATAGATAAAAAATTGCTTATGCCCATACAAAAACATCAAAATAAGCACGGGAGCAATAAACGCAATGCTTGGAAAAATGGATTGCAGAAAAAAAACAACCAGAAGAGTCAACGCAATGTTCATTTAAGGACAAAATACGAAAGTGCCGATATATTTGCCATAGGTTCAATGGTTGCGCTTCCTGCATATCCTTTGCGCACCACTTTATCTATTCTTCCAAAAAGAAAATTGCTGGGGAAAATTTTATCGTTTCCATATGTTGAAACTAACATATCTTCTTCCGCAATCTTTTCCTTTGTTTCAACGAGACTAATTTCAACATATCCAAGACCTGTTGTTCGTCCAACGCCCAAAAATCTTCCATCGGTGTCTCCTACGTTAAATTCAATTCCCGGATAATCAAGTGTCCATACTTCAATAAAATTCTTTGAAATGCGGCCCACCCTTCCCACTAGTACGAGACGATCATCAACAACGATATCTCCGATGCGCGCGCTTGGGTACGCGGTAATATACACAATGCCAAATCCAGCGGTCTTTATCGGGCGGACTAAAACCGACTTTGGAAACCTCTCTTTTATGGCTTTTGTCATATCTCCTTCGGAAAACTCTTGTTGCGTCAATTTCAGCTGCGAAAATTCACGAAGTAATTTGAAATATTTTTCCTTGTAATTTTCATGATTGTCTGAAAATGGCAACGCATCGCTTACTTTTTGTGCAATTCCACGCACAAAGGACTGGATCTGCAACGATGCAGAAAAGAGCGATTCTTCTTGTGCATAGACAATAGGCGAAAAATGAGAAAAGAACAAAATTGCCGCACCAGTGATAAAAAATAAAAGTTTTTTTCGGATATGCTCCATGCGATAGATAAATTATTCTGAAAAACACAATTTTTTATAATACGTAAACTCTTCTATGATTTTTCCTACCCCTCGCGCAACAGAATAAAACGGATCGCTCATACGATTTACGCGCGCTTTCAATTCCCGCTCAAACAGCGCGTCCAATCCTTCAAGTAAACTACTTCCGCCAGTTAAGTAAATTCCTTGCCCAATAATATCTCCTAACAAATCGGGCGGAGTAATATTAATAATATCCTTTGCCTCATCCATAATTTCTTGAATAGAGGGAAGAAGCGCCTCTTTTAAATCCTGGCTGGTAAAAATAACTTCCTTTGGGAGCGCGGTAATTGCATCGCGTCCTCTCATATCAAAAATTCTATTTTTATCAGTCAAGCTTCCTACTTTTATTTTAGCATCTTCTGCCTGCCCCTCTCCGATAATAAGATTGTATTTTAATCTGACAAAATTAATAATTTCCTGATTAAATCGATCGCCTGCAATTTTAATGCTTTTTCCAACCACAATACCCCCCAAAGAAATAACCGTAATTTCTGTTGTGCCGCCTCCAATATCAATAATAAGGAGTCCTTTTGCATCCTCAAATGACAAATCTCCCCCCAAAGATGCGGCAATGGGTTCCTCTACAAGGTACACGTCGCGAAATCCAGCGGAACGCGCGGCGTCAATTGCACCGCGTTTTTGAACCTCAGTCAAATTCAACGGGATGCCAATAATCGCACGCGGCCCCGCAAAACTAAAATAATCTTTTTTCAAACTTTGCAAAATTTTTTCTAAAAACAATTTTGCCGCGTCAAAATCAGATACGATTCCATATGAAAGCGGACGAAGCACGATTAAATTTTGAGGCGTACGTCCCACCATTTTCTTTGCCTCTTCACCAACTGCAACAACGCTTTGATTTCTTTTATTTATAGCAATCACACTTGGTTGTTGCAACACAATACCCAGCTTCTTCAAATAGACAAGCGTATTTGAGGTTCCTAAGTCAATGCCAAGTTCAAGTTGTTTTATAAATTTTGCCATACTATTTCAGATGATAATGCTCCCCCTCAACATAATTCGTTGTATACATGTCAGTATGCTTTTGCAAATATGACAATGGTATCTGAATCAGCTCCACATACCATACAGGCCCCTTTTTCTTTCTTTTGATCAAACGGAATACATCGAATGGTTGCCTTTGTCTCTTGGGTGACCTTTTTCTCGCATTCACTGCTTCCGCACCAATGAGTATAAAAGAAACCGGAGCGCTCATCAAGGGCCTTTTTAAAGGCCTCGTAATCAGTAATTTTGTGGGAATGAGAATGAAGAAATTCTTGTGCGCGGGAAAAAAGAAATCCCTGTATTTCATTTAATATATCGGGTATACGAGACGAGAGATCGCGCTCCGCAAGTACCTGCTTTTCTCCGGTATCGCGCCTGCAAACAGAAACGTTTTCTGATTCTTTCTCACGCGCACCTATTTCAAGACGCACCGGAACGCCCTTCTTTTCCCACTCATAAAATTTTTCCCCAACCGTCAGATAGTCGCGATCATCAATATGTACCCGAACAGCGCACATACCTGCAATCTTTTGCGCGTGCGCAATCATATCATCTTTTGTTGTATCATCTTTCCAAATTGGAATAATGACAACTTGGATAGGTGCAATAGCAGAAGGCAATACCAATCCTTTGTCATCGCTATGCGCCATAATGAGCCCCCCGATAAGCCGCGTGCTTACTCCCCAACTTGTCTGCCATGCAAATTGCTTCTCTCCTTGTTTATTTAAAAAGGAAACATCAAACGCCTTCGCAAAATTTTGCCCTAAATGATGTGATGTTCCCGCTTGTAATGCTTTACCATCTTGCATCATCGCTTCAACGGTATACGTACGCAGTGCTCCTGCAAATTTTTCTGCCTCTGTTTTTTGTCCCGGAATAACCGGCAATGCTAAATATTCCTGCGCAAAATTTTGATACATCGCAAGCATATCACGCGCTTCCCGTTCAGCTTCGCCTTCGGTAGCGTGGGCAGTATGCCCTTCTTGCCATAAAAATTCCGTGGTACGCAAAAAAAGACGGGTGCGCATTTCCCACCTCACGATATTTGCCCACTGATTAATTTTAAGCGGCAGATCTCTCCATGATTGAATCCACTTTGAAAATGCGCTATAGATAATAGTTTCTGATGTTGGACGAATAATCAGCTCCTCTTCTAATTTTGCATCGGGGTCAACTTCAATTCCTTTTTTATCTTTTGTTGCCCGAAGCCGGTAATGAGTAACCACTGCTGATTCCTTTGCAAATCCTTCAACGTGCTCCGCTTCTTTTTCCAAAAGCGACTTTGGAATGAAAAGTGGAAAATACGCGTTTTGATGCCCGGACTGCTTTATGCGATCATCCAGCACTTTTTGCATCTGTTCCCATATGGCATATCCGTACGGCTTGATAATCATGCATCCCTTCACCAATGAATGTTCGGCAAGATCTGCCGCATCTATTACATCCAAATACCACTGCGCATAATCAGCCCCCTTTGGAGTTATTGCTTTACTCATTGTTACCGAAGAAGATGTTTGACGTCTTTAATGCTGACAAATAAAAGAAGAAGCAATAAGAGCCCAAACCCTACGGTGTGCACCATCACCTCATATTGCAAAGGAACTGGCTTTCCGCGAAGCAGTTCTATAATATTGAACGCAATACGTCCACCATCCAACGCCGGAAGCGGAAGAAGATTCAAAAACGCGAGATTAAGGGAAATAAGCGCCCAAAAATGAAAAAGATATGCAATTCCTAAAACTCTCATCTGCTGAAAAATATTAAAAATGCCAATTGGCCCCATCACGGTCCCCGCCTCTTCGGTTTTCGTACGAGTCAAAAGCCCCACCAGCATATTTTTGAGGCCATCAAAAATTTTGCCTGATATCGTCCACATTCGCTTTGCGCCATAAAAAAAGTTTGAAGGAAACGATTTTTTCACAAGAGTCACCGAGCTAATCATAACCCCCAAAGGGCCTTTTTGCGGATCGCGGGTAACCTCGGGACGGATATTTTTCCAAAAATAAGAATTTCCCCTTTGCACGCGCACATCAATATATTGCCCCGCATACTTTTCCGTAATATCACGAAGCTCGCGAGGATCTTTTACCTCAACAATTCCATCTTTTGTTTTAAATGACAAAATGCGATCTCCCATTTGCAATCCATTTCGCTCTGCAACAGAACCGGGAAGTACTTGCAAAATGGTCACATTAGAGTAACTCGCGTCTGAGTCCGGTACACCGATAAGGTATCCAAAACTGATAAGCAAATATGCAAAAAATAAATTCATTACAACGCCGGCAACTGCAATGGCCATTTTTTTTGACGGTTTTTGTCCTAAAAATCCCTGTTTATCATCCGGATTTTCTTCCCCCCGTAATTTTACAAATCCCCCTAAAGGAACCCAGTTAATCGAATACAAGGTTCCGCCTTTTTCCCAAAAAAATGCCCGCGGAGGAAATCCAATTCCAAATTCTTCAACTGGAACGCCCGCTTTTTTTGCAACATAAAAATGACCATATTCATGGACTAACACTAATATACTTAAAGATACAAGAAACAAAATAATATTAAGAAAAATCATGGATATGTGATATGATCGGCTTTGCGCCATATAATAATACGCCTTAAGACAAAAGTTCTGACTCCTTCTTTGCAAACAATTGCTCAACATCACGGTTAAATTTTTCAATCTCGCTGTCAACTTTTTCTTTACCCTTGAAAAATATATCTTCGCTGACCTCGCCCGATTCCTTTTGGTTTTTTAATTTTTTTAAAAATTCATCGCGCTCTCTCCGTGATCGGATGCGCATATCTTCTTTTAAGTCACTCAGTTCTTTTACGATTTTTTTTCTGCTCTCTTCAGAAAGCGGAGGAAACGTAATAACTAATGCTTTTTCCTCTTTATAAATCTGCCCCCCAAACCCACGATTGGAAAATTCGCGCTCTACTGCATCTCCAATTTCCGAATCATACAGGTCAACTTGGAATTTCAAAGGAGAGAGCCGTGCGATATGCCCGAGCTGTTGCATCGGATATTTTCCTCCATACACGGAAAATTCCATTGACTCCAAAAATGAAAGTGACAATTGATGACCGCGAATTGCATTTAATTTTTCCCGAAAAATAGACAAAAGCCCTTGCAATGTACTTTTAAAATCTTCTATCATCGTTCTTTTATTATAACCAAAAATTCTCGCCTCCCGCGAGAATTTTTATATTCTGTTTTATTTTTCAAGAGAATATTCTGTTATTTCGAGCGAAATTCTGCTTTATCTTTTTTATCTACAAAATAGAAAACGGCGCTCATAAAAAAACACGCGCAGCCCGAGCGGGCATGGTACGAGCATCTTTGATGCGAGTGAGCGAGGGCGAGTACACGCAGACATCTTTGGTGTCCGCAAGCGAAGCGCGGGAGTAAGCGTAAGTGCCCGATGCGTACCTCGCTGGGAAATACGACCGGGTTGATGAGTGAGCGCTGTTTTCTATTTTATCCCTCAACCCGTATCCCCATTGACCGGGCTGTTCCTTTCACTAAATTCATCGCCGCTTCAACTGAATCGGCGTTAAGATCTTCCATTTTTTGCTCTGCAACTTCCCGCACTTGCGCTTCGGTAATAATTGCCGCACGCTTAGTATTAGGAGCCCCACTTCCTTTTTCAATGCCTGTAATTTTTTTCAGTAAATCCGCAACAGGTGGCATTTTGATCACATAATCAAATGTTCTATCTTCGTAAATAGTCACTACCACCGGAAGCTTTTGTCCTTTTTTATCTTGCGTTTCAGCATTGAACTTTGTGCAAAATTCTTGAATATTCACCCCATGCTGTGCAAGAGAAGGTCCGATAGGAGGTGCAGGAGTTGCCGCGCCTGCGGACACCAATACTTTTACAATTTTTTTTACTTCTTTTGCCATTGTTGTATTAAATTCGAAATTTGAAGCACAAAATTCAAAATGATTTTTTATTCGTGTTTCGAGCTTTGTGCTTCGTGCTTAATTTTCTACATTTTCTTAATTTGCGACACATCAACCTCAACGGAGGTTTCTCGATTAAAAACTACGATCATAACCTTTACCCTGCCACGCTCATTATCAACTTCCGCAACCTTTCCCTCGGATCCCTTAAATAGTCCTTGCGTCACTTTTACCAAATCATTAATCTTCAAATCAGTTTCAACTTGAGGCTCCTTTTGCTCCATTTTGTGCAGCACCTCTTCAATTTCTTGCTTATTGATTGGAATAGGAGTAATGCCGGTACCCACAAATCCAGTTACTTTTGGGGTATTGCGAACAATATACCAAGAATCATCAGTTACGATCATATCGACAAATACATACCCAGGGTATACCTTTTTTTCAAGAAGCTCCCGTTTCCCCTCCTTTACTTCCCAAATTTTTTCTTTAGGAACAAGAACGTTGAACACTTTGTCTGCCATATCAAACGATTCCGCTCGTTTCATAATTGATTCTGCAACCATTTCTTCAAATCCAACAACAGTATGAATAGCATACCACGCACGTCCCAAAAAAAGTTTTTGTTTTGGCATGTTTTGTAGTAAATAAAATTTACTAAAATACTTCGCTATAAATGCGTTTTTACGTGTAATAATTATACCCCACTCCTTATACAAATCAAATGCGGTGTCTCGACGGGATCGTCGGTAAGCCGCAAGCGTAGACCCGAAGGGGCTGTAGCGCCTATCGCGGTGTCTCGACGGGATCGTCGGTAAGCCGCAAGCGTAGACCCGAAGGGGCTGTAGCGCCTATCGCGGCGTCGTAACCGTAATGTTGTGTCCGCGAATGCGGTAAGCAACGATGCATGATGTATATTATGCATCACGCAAGCTGCGAAGCCAGCTTTAGCTAGCGTCACCAAGCGCCCCAAATATCATCTAAAATGGGGATATTTTATCCCTTAAAAGCTTATATTATTTGATAAAAATAAGCTTCAAAAAGACAAAATCAGCAATTCCAAAAATTGCAGAAAAAAGAACAGCAAACAACACTACTTGGCTCGTCACCCGAAGAGTTTCAGCTGAGGTGAGCCAGTTGACTTTTTTCAATTCCGTAAAGGACTCCGATAAATAACGAGATATCTTTCCAATCATATTATTTATATCCGTGTTGCAGCAATCTTCAATTGATCTTTGCTTACGTCTTT
The DNA here is from genome assembly GCA_000997465.1 of Parcubacteria group bacterium GW2011_GWC1_41_7. GTDB lineage: Bacteria > Patescibacteriota > Minisyncoccia > UBA6257 > HR35 > LCBW01. The sequence continues at coordinate 3,458 of LCBW01000004.1, read as the reverse complement.
AATCGTTAACGCCTGACCGGGCTTTATTTGATGTGCTATTATTTTCTCAGCTAATGGGTTTAAAATCAACTTCTGAATAAGGCGTTTTAAAGGCCTCGCTCCGTACTCTGGGTCAAATCCCCGGTCAATAAGCGTCTGTTTTATCTTTTCATCAAAAGTCACCGTAATTCCCCGCTGTTGAATTTTTTTTGTCACACTATCCAATTGAATGTCAACGATTTTTGACAAATCTTCCCGAGTTAGCGGGTTAAAGACGATCACTTCGTCAAGCCGGTTTAAAAACTCAGGTTTAAAGAAATCCTTCAGTGCCTGTATAACCTTTTCTTTGTAATCCTTAAATTCCTTACGCTCTTGCCGATCAAATCCAATGGACGCAACTTTGCGCAAATACCCACTTCCTAAATTTGACGTCATAATAATGATGGTATTGCGAAAATTCACCGTAAACCCTCTTGAATCGGTCAATCGCCCATCATCTAAAATTTGAAGGAGAATATTAAATACTTCAGGATGTGCTTTTTCAACCTCATCAAATAAAATCAAACTGTATGGACGATGTTTGACGGCTTCTGTCAACTGTCCCCCGTCTTCAAACCCAACATACCCCGGAGGAGATCCAATCAGCTTTGATACTGAATGCGATTCCATAAATTCGGACATATCCATACGGATCATGGACTTTTCATCATTAAACATAAATTCAGAAAGCGCTCGTGCAGTTTCAGTTTTTCCAACTCCCGTGGGGCCCAAAAACATAAACGACGCAAGTGGACGATTTTCATCAGAAAGCCCTGCTCTGCTTCGACGAAGCGCATGCGCAACTGCCGAAATTGCCTCCTCTTGCCCGATAACTCGGCTGTGCAACACGTCTTCTGCGCTCACCAGCCGTTCAGCTTCACTTTCTAAAAGCTTGGACACAGGAACACCTGTCCAACGCGCAACTACTTTAGCAATTGCCTCATCAGTTACGCCCTGCTTCACATAACGCATTTTTGATTTTTTGATTTTATTTTCAACTTCCTTTAATTCCTTATCAAGCGCTGGAAGTTCTCCGTATACAATTTCTGCAACGCGCGAGAGATCCCCAAGTGATTCCTGTTCTTCGCGCTCGCGTTGCAATTCTTCAAATTTCTTTTTAAGCGCATGATACTGTTCTTTAATATCACGCTCTCCTTCCCATGCTTTCAAAAATACCGCTTCTTCTTTTTTGAATTTTTTTATTTTTGCCTCAAGTTGTTTAATTTTACTTGCGCTATTTTCTTCTTTTACAAGCGCCTCCTTTTCAATTTCTGCCTTGCGCATTTCTTTTCGCAATTCATCAATTTCAGATGGCACACTCTCTGACTCAAGCCGGAGTGATGCGCTTGCTTCATCAATAAGATCAAGCGCTTTATCCGGTAAAAATCTATCGGTAATATAGCGAACAGAGAGTTCAACTGCCGCAACAATTGCGTTATCTAATATGCGAATGCCGTGATGAATTTCGTATCGTTCTTTGAGTCCCCGAAGTATTGCAACGGTATCTTCTTTTGACGGTTCTTCAACATGAATCGGCTGAAATCGACGCACCAGTGCCGCGTCTTTTTCAAAATTTAATTTGAAATCGCGAAGTGTCGTCGCTCCAACCACTTGAAACTCTCCTTTAGTGAGCGCTGGTTTTAAAAGATTAGCCGCATCAATTGCGCCCTCTGCAGCTCCGGCTCCTACTAAATTATGCGCTTCGTCAATAAATACAATAAAGCGTCCCGGATTCAAACGAATTTCTTTGAGTACTGCTTTTAATCGATCTTCAAATTCGCCTCTATATTTTGCTCCTGCAATCAGTGATCCTAAATCCAAAGAAATAAGTTCCTTTCCCTTTATAGAATCGGGCACATCACCAGAGATGATTTTTTGTGCAAGACCCTCAATAATTGCAGTTTTTCCTACTCCCGGCTCACCTATGAGCAGTGGGTTATTTTTCGTTCTCCGTGACAAAATTTCAATAATGCGCCGAACCTCTTTATCGCGTCCAATAATAGGGTCTAATTTTTTATTGCGCGCCTGTTCGGTTAAATTACTTGAATATTTTTCTAAAATCTTATATTTGGTTTCCGGCGTTTCATCAGTTACCTTTTGTCCTTTACGAAGCCCTTGAATAACCTTTACCATACGCTCGGTCGTTGCGCCAAACCGCTCTAAAATATATCGCGCTGACGATCGAACCTCAGTTAATGCAATAAGTACATGTTCAAGTGAAATAAACTCATCTCCCATTTTGCGCGTTGCAACAGATGCCTGATCTAAAATCTGCATCACCTCCTGTGAAAGATACAGCTGAGAAGTGCTCTCGCCTGAAAAAATTTTCGGGATTCTATTAAGCTCATCTTCAACAACTTGTGCAACATATTTTTGAGTTACCTTTAATTCCGAAAATGCATCAGTTAGCATTGACTCTTCAACGCTTAAAATACCCCACAACATATGCAGGGCCCGAATTTCAGAATGATGTAATCGAAGCGCTTCGTCTTGTGCCTTCTGCAGCGCCTCTTGTGCTTTTACCGTAAATCGATTAAATGGAAACATGGATATATAATCGTCTTCTATTCTTTCATTATAAAGCATACCTTAAGCAAGAAACGAAACACAAAATGCCCTAAAAACCAATTAATTTGACCTGTATACTTCCTTTAAAAATATACCCACGTTAATTTAGTACAGCACCCTGCCATACCCCTTACACTGAATATGAAAACACGAACGTGCTATAATAACACCTAGATTGATTTATGCGGTACGAAATTTCAGCAGGTATTCTTTTGTATAGAAATGAAGGCGGAAAACGCCTCTTTCTTTTAGTGCAACATGCAAAAAGCAATTACTGGGGGTTTCCCAAAGGACACCTTGAGGGCAAAGAAACAGCTGAGCAAGCGGCACTCCGAGAGACACAAGAAGAAGTAGGAATCACCCCCAAGCTCATTCCGGGATTTATCAAACGAACATCATATATGTTTTCGCTTCATCGCGGACTTATTTTTAAACGCGTTATCTATTTTTTAGCAGAAGCGCCAAATGACACCGTACAACTATCTGATGAAATAAAATCATATATATGGCTTCCCTTTGAAGAAGCTCTTAAAAAAATATCATTCCGAAACTTAAAAAAAATATTTTCTTCTGCTGAGAGATTTCTACAAGAACACAAAGAATCCTTAATCCTTAATCCTTAATCCTTGCGGCACCTAATCGGCGCCGCGATGGCGTCACAATTTCGCCCTTCGAACGAAACAGTGGCTTGCGGCACCTAATCGGCGCCGCGATTATTGACACTGTTCAAGCACCATCGCACCTCCTTTTACAAAGCTGCAAAATTCTTCTCCTGTGTCTTTATCAATAAGACGCATTTTATCTTTTATTACAATTTCTTGAACAACCATTTTCCCGTTTTCATCAATGGACCAATTTCCTGATTGTGAAAG
>LCBW01000003.1 GCA_000997465.1 Parcubacteria group bacterium GW2011_GWC1_41_7 | reverse complement strand
GAAACGGACGATGACCCTTGGATTACCGCCTCAGGAAGCGATACAAGAGACGGAATTGTTGCCTCAAACTTCCTGCCCTTTGGAACAAAAATACGCATTCCTTCTCTTTTTGGAGACAAGGTGTTTATCGTTGAAGACCGCATGAATAGGCGGCATACGGAACGTATTGACGTGTGGATGCCAAGCAAATTTGATGCACTGCTTTTTGGCATTCACCGCAAGGTTCCTGTTGAAATTCTTGAATAAATTCCTCACGAAGATTTTTTTTGCTTTGTAGCTTTCTTTGCGGAAGATTGTTTTGATTTTTGGGTTGTCGGTGTTTTTTTACACTCACGAAGCGCTCGCATAACCGCCTCCCTTTCATTCCACGCAACAGATCCGCTTTGTGTTTCAATGGTATTTTCAGATCCCTTCCCCACAAGCACCACGACATCAGAACGCTGAGCCTGCTTGATAACTTTTACAATTGCACTATAGCGATCCTCGATAACTTCATATTCTTTTTTAAAATCAAACTCCTCTAAATAATTTTTTACCCCCTGTTCAATCGAGCGCATGATAACAAGGGGATCTTCATCAAATGGATCTTCATTGGTAATAACGATATCACTGCAGTATTGAGCCGCAATTTTTCCAATAACAGGCCTCTTCCATTTATCGCGCAACCCTCCCGCAGACCCTATGACACAAAGCATTTTTGGGGGTTTAAAAATAGAAAGGACATTTTTATAGAGATCCTCAATAGATTGAGGCGTATGCGCATAATCAACAATTACCTTAAATCCTTTTGCTGGAATAATATCAAATCGCCCCGAAAGACCCCGAACATGAAACAGAGTATCTTTTGCGCAGGTAAGAGGCAATTCAAGCGCCCGAAGCACCGCAAGGCACGCTAAAATATTGTACAATCCCTGCGTTCCTAAAAGCGAAGAAGAAAAAACTGTTTTTTCAAGAAAAAAACTTAATCCTGTTGTCTTAAACGCGTATCTATCTGGAACAAGGTGGGTATCAGAAGAACCTCCCCGAAGCCCAAAGGTAATTTTTCGCTCTGCGGCAAATCCCAAAAAATAATCTGCATAATCATCGTCTAAATTTGCAACGATTGTTTTCTTTACCGGAACACCCTTAAAATACTTTGTGCCCCCCTTCAAAAGCCGCTCGAACATCTTACCCTTCGCCTGTTTATACTTTTCAAATCCTCCGTGATGTTCAATATGCTCTGGATGAAGGTTTAAAAAAAGCGCAATATCAATATCAATACCTGCATGCCGGTATTGCATAAGCCCCTCCGATGTTGTTTCAATGATTGCAATTTCGCAATTTTTCGAAACAGCGTTCCGCAGAAATTTTTGCAGAAACCATCTTCCGGGCATTGTTGCCCTGCTTTTATTTTCTTGCTTTTCCTCTCCAATAAAAAAATGAGTTGATGAGGAAAGCGCGGTTTTAACTCCTGCATCCTGCAACATATCCCGCAGTAAATACGAAACAGACGTTTTTCCCTTTGTTCCCGTTACACCAATAATCACAATACTGCGCGATGGAAACCGATAGAAAAGCGCTCCGCTTATTCCCCATAGATAATGGTACGCCACAATAAGAAACCGGGGGATATGGGATCTTAATCTTTTTTTTAATTCATGCATCGTATGTCATTATTTTAATGTATCCCTAATAAACGCTCGCACGTTCGTATAATCTCCGATCCCCTCTTTTGGATACAGTCCGTATGCATTTCCATATCCGCCCTCAACAATAATTCGGATTGATCCGTCTTTCCACAGCCCACTTTGGAAATCCGGAATTGCCTCCGTGATGGCATATTGTGATGCTTTTTGTAATTTTGAAAAAAGATCAACAATTTCAACCGGCTTAAGATTTGTGTGGTAATGCTGCTTTGATGACTCAATCGTATACAGCACTGAAAGCGTCTTGTCTTTTGGCATAGTTTGAAGCTCCTGCCCCAATGCCTTCAAAATAGCAACTTGATTTTTCATGCGGAAAAAATCTCCCTCCGGAGCATATCGTGACCGAATAACAAATTCAGCCCATTCACCATTTAAATGATGTTTTCCAGCAGGAAGCGTAAATCCAGATACCGCATCAACCACCGGTCTTTGCAGTGTCACATCAATCCCCCCCGTAGAATCAATAAGCTTCCGCACTAAAGCAAGATCAAATTCAAAGTACCTATCAACATGCATGCCCGAAAATTTACTCACCTCTCGAAGGAGCTCGTCTTGCTTCCCTAAAGGAATAAGTGAGTTTATTTTATATGTTGCATCGCCAATTTGAACAACTAAATCCCTTGGAATATACACGAGCGCTATTCCATTATTTCGTATACTCAAAAGCACAATAGAATCGGTATTTTCGCCACCATAATATCCTGCCCCGGGTTTTCCCAAAAGCAGTATGTTTTCAACCCCCGCATACGCAAACACCTGATCAAATCCCTTGTAATAAAAATAAGTATTAGGAACGCCTGACAAAAAAAATGCAGATAAGGCAGATAACGAAAGGAAAAAAAATATATTTTTAAAAGTCATATTATTGAGCACAAAAGGGCATGCTATGCAGTGCCCTTTTGTACGCGATCGTAGATCAAAACAAATGAATCACGGTAATCAACCAATATTTTATCATTTCTTTTTATTTTTTCAGCCAACACTTCAGTTGCTAAAAATGATTTAATATATTTTTCAAATGCACGCTTAAGGGGACGCGCACCATATGCCGCCTCATACCCAAGCTCGATAATTTTTTCTTTTGCGCTATGCGTCATGTCAACTGAAAATCCAAATTTTTCTTGCAGTTCACCGTTTAGTTGATCAACGTACCTATTAATAATTTTTGACAGATCGTCTTGCGAAAGCGGTTTAAAAAATACCACGGAATCAAAACGATTAATAAGTTCTGCTGGAAAATACGAGGTGAGATTATTTTTTAATTTTTTCGCAACATCTTCAATGTGCTTTCCGCTTTCAATTTCTTTTTTTATGGTTTGTGAGTGTACGTTTGATGTTGCGATAATAATCGTATTTTTAAAATCAACTGCTCTTCCCATCCCGTCTTGTATAGATCCCTCATCAAAAATAGGCAAAAAGATATTCAACACTTGAGGGTGCGCTTTTTCAAACTCATCCAAAAGCAACACCCCGTACGGCATCTGCCGCACCCCTTCAGTTAGTTTTCCCAAAATACTGCCGTCTTCAGACCCGATAAGCTCATCAATATCTTTAGGGGTCTGAAAGGCAACCATATCCAGTTGGAGAAATTGTTTTTTATCTTGAAAATAAATTCTCGCAAGCGTTTTTGCAAGTTCTGTTTTTCCTACCCCCGTTGGACCAATAAATAAAAATACGCCAACCGGGCCTTTTTTTTCAAAGCCCGCTCGATAGGTGCGAAGCACCCGAGAAACCTCCCGTACCGCAAACTCTTGATCAACTAATGTACGATGAATAATCTCCTCTAAATTCTGGAGCGTTTCTCTTTCATCCTCTTCCGGCTTTTGTACCGGAATACCCGATTGTTGTCCAACTAAATCTCCGATAAGCTCCTCTGAAATTTCAGGGATGCGTTCTTTTTTTGCAAATCCGAACGCCCTCTCTAAAACTCCGCGCGCAGATGAAGGGAGCGGCACTGCAGAAATATATTTTTTTGAAAGTGAAACTAAATAAGCAATAGCTTGCGGCGTAATGGAAATTTTTTGCATACGCTCTTGAATCATAGCCTCAAGCGTCAAAAGATGAATCGCTTCTTCTGATGAAATCTCATTGACAAAAACAGCACTAAACATCTGCATAAAAGATCCTTGTTGTTTCATACGGGCAAACCCCTCGGGCGTGGTGGATGCGATAATTGAAACAGATCGTCCGGATAAAAATGGCTGGAGAGTAATAAGAGGAGATGGGGTAATGCCGGAGAGAAAAAGTGTTTCAATGTCGGGAATATATAAAATGACATTTCCCGCATTAGATGCCTCGCCAAGCGCCCGAAGAAGCACTTGTTGAAATTCCTCTCCGCTGTTTCCGTACAATTGTCCAAGATGTAATTCGATAAGGCGCATATCATATAATTCTTCCGCAACTTTATCATGCGCAATAAGCCATGCAAGGTGCCAGACCAAAGATTGTTTTCCGACTCCCTCGTTTCCAACCAAAAGACCCGAAAATTGAATGCCTTTATTTGCAAGAGAAAGAACTTCCTGCAGTTCTTTGCGGTGGCCAATCAAAAATCCCACCCATTGCTCCCTTGCAAGAAATGTAAGGTCTATTCCGTGGGCATCTAAAAAAGGCGTCGGCCGAGAAGACCATGTGCGCGTTCTCCATCGCACCCTGCCTTTACCAAAAGAAAAATTCATAAGCGGTTGCATTCCAAGCGACTTTTTTAGATTTCTTCGATATGCCCACTTCATAAATGCCGCTCGCACAAATTCTTTTTGAATGCCATGCATTTCGCACACATGTTGCACCTCAAAATTTCCGCACTCCACAAGAGCTAAAAATAAAATTTCTGGGGTAATTGCGGGGTATAAAATAGTTTGTGCGATTGCCTTTGCAGACGCGGTAAGCGGAAGAATGTTTTCTCGCGCAGTATATGCCGCCTGTTTTTGCATATCCACGTCTAGAATCACTTTTTTCTCAGAAAGCGCCCCGTACACATCTCGATATACCCTTCTTACATCAATACGCAATATACGAAAAAGCACTCGCACAGAAGAAAATTGGAGTAATTTCAACATAAGCATAAGTTGGGGATTTTCAGTGTGCGCATATTCGGCATCTTTGTGCGCATCAAGAAGTACATCGAGTGTTTCTTGCGTACAAAAATCTGCAATATTTTCGCAGTGCTGAAATCGAAGATCTTTCAGTGCAATGCGCTTTCCCCATCCGAAATAAAATCCAAAAATAAGAAGCATCCAAAATCCAAAAATCCGAAGAATGCCTATTTGCGTGGTAAAGAAAGTAATTCCAAGAACAACAAAAAGGACCCGAATACTGAAACTCAAAATGCGAAAAAGAAATTTTTGATTTTTAGGCAAAAATAATGGTTTGTAATCAAAATGATTCATTTATGCGGCAGAAAAAAGAAAATAAGATATAAAAAATGGCAACCCGACCCAAAAAATCCACATGCTTAAAAATAAAACAAATAAGCAAATACTTGAAATAAGACCCGCAACAATAAGACACGCTCTCCAGGGGATTGCAAATATATACCCTCCAAAAGAATAATCGCGATACAGGGGTTCAAAAAAGTGCTTCATATTTGCAGTTATTCCAAATACCCTATTGAGATGTGCAAATTGTTCGAAAAAAAACCGCCACAGTACTGTTGTTTGACGAATAAAATAATACTCAAAAAATAGCGCAATATTTCTATAGAGTTCAAAAAAAAGAGATGTGATCATGATGTAAAAAGAGAGTGTGTGGGTGCTTGGGGGGCATATTGCATCGACACAACTCCGTACTCTCCGTCATACCCGGGACGAACAAACACATCACCTGCACGCACCGCGTCAATTGCATGTATCACTACGCCTGGAATAGGAAGATGTGATACTGGTTTATCCGACAACATAAGCGCAAACTCGCTGCCAAATTCTTTTATACATACATCATACAGCGCATTGACTTAACGCCCTTACCGCACGCGGGACACATATATTTATTTTTCTTGCTCTCCTTTGGGGAAAGACATACTCCGCATATGCGATGCCCGTCAAAATGATACTTCCCCTCTTCGGGATAAAATTCTATCGTACGTACGATCGTATTTTTCTTTTCTTTTCTATCAAGTGCCTTTTTAATGTGCAAAAACGATAATTCTTCCAATTTCAATACTGTCGCTTCTCTACCAACACGATGTGGCTGGGCGGAGTGCGCATCAGAAAATGAAACAAGAGAAAAAGGATCAAGCTGTGAAAGGCGCCAGTTCATCTGCGGATCAGACGAAAGCCCGGTTTCAACAGCAAAAATGTGCGGTGTAAGATCCCCAAACGCGTCCTCCATACTCTCAAACCCGCTGTGCGATCCAAACACCGAGAACCAGGGCGTCCAAATATGCGCTGGAATAAAGATAGCGTGCTCATCAACTTCCAAAACCATCCGCAATACCTCTTTTGGGTCAATGCCTAAAATTGGCCTGCCGTCTGATGCAACATTTACGCCAAGTAAAAGCAGCTTTCGCACAAGCCGGTCAACGGACAAGAAAGATGGAAACATAATAACATAGTGCATGCGATAACATTTTCCGTCCCGTGAAAAAATAGAACTCAGCTCAGTAGAGAGCACAAAACGCATAGTGGCACCGTCTTTTTTGAGTGCAAAAATACCAGGGGTTACTTCAATAAGTTTTTCCTTGATCTCGCTGAGCCACTTTGGGTGCGTGATGTCTGCGCTTGCAATAATATCAAGGCCTTTTTGCGCGCCACATGCGGCGAGGTGTTCAAGGTCTAATTGTTTTGAACATGCCCGCGAATATTTTGAATGCACGTGCAAATCTACAAAAAACTCCTTCATTCTTAGATTATAACGTGCAATAGAGGGAGGCGCATACCATATGCGCCTTAAAAAAATATTTTATGTATCGTCCTACTATGGATTGCCAAAAAAACCACGTGTAAGAGTTAAAATCGCAGATGCTACTAATATAATAAGGTACCCTAAAATAGCAAATCTAACATAGTCTTTTCCTTTATTAATGTTTGCTTGATTAAACGGCACAAACAAATAAAATATACCGCCTAAAACTACCATCAACACAAAAAGTGGTGGGGCAAGTTGATCTTGAATAAAGACACGCAATCGCTCAGCAATAGTGTCTGGGCCAACTTTTTTGTACCCCTCAGGGCTTGCATCATTTCCAAAAATTCCAACCGGCATAACTGCAATTGGCTGTTTTTCAATGGAAACTTCAACGCTTCCTGGGGTTATAGATAAAATAAGTTGAGATAGTTGTTGCACACTTTGTGTCAACTGCTGCATGTTTTGCTCCGCAATACCAAGATATCGATCAACCTCTGATGGATTTCTTAAAATATTTTTTAATGCTGCAGTTATTTGATTTGTATTATTTGCTGTATTTTTCGTATTTTCTGCCCACTTACCGACGTTATCAAAATTAATCCCCTCACTCGCCTTCCCCTTCCAAGTCTCAATGGAATTTAAATTTATTTTTAAATCATCTAGTAACTTTGAAAGCCGCTGCATAGTGGGCTTTGCAGATCCATCTGGACCAATAAATGCGTCATGAACTGCCCCTGATCCATCAAGGGCTGTTTTTAAATCTCCTAAAACTTCCTTTGTCCCTCCAACATCTTTCCATCCGATATGCAAAATCCATTTCCAAGTGCTATCAGATGGCTTATAAGTACCTTTTAACCCCTGACCAAGCCCCTCTAAGTAATTACCCACTGCGACAAATTGTGGACGGTAAAAATTATATCTTCCGCAATAATGCGTAAGGACGCTTATTACTGCAGGATTATTTTTGAGATGCGCCTCATTACTGCTGGTACCCGGAGTATCAAAGGATCCCTCAATTGTTTTTTTCCAGTGCTCTGCTTTTGTATCAAAAAAAATAGGCATAGGCGTTCCTAAAATAGTTATTGAAAATTTTTCTGGGCGCAAAGAATCCATTTTCGTTAGATTTGCATGATCAACGTGAATATCTAAAAAATTACGGGCAAACCAAATACTACGCGAACCATCCCACCATCCCCAAAAAGGGTATTGAGGATAAAGATATGCTGTAGTACTGGGAGGCACCTCTACGGTACACGCTTGAAGCTCCCGATCTTGCCCACTTTCCTGCGGCCATGCAGCACCAAGATTAATTTTATCAATTTGCTGCACCAGTAAACTAATCTGATTTTTGATTGTGCCAACATTTACTGCCAGTGGAGCACCTTGCGCAAAAGAAACGCCTGAAACCCCCATAAGCCCTAAAAATAAAAAAACGATAAAAAATCTTTTCATTAGTTTCCGCCGATTTGTTTCACAATATCGCGAAGCACTGTTGCGCTAAACACAATCACAAATCCAACCGACGACCAAATGAGAATTGCTTTTGCTGCCTCTACCCCCTTTGCGCTTACGGGTGAAAAAATTAAATACGCGCCTGATATTGTAATTGCCAAAACAAAAAGTACCACCGCAAGGGGTTTAAGCGCGTTAGTAAAGGCAACAATGCAATTTAAAATCGCGTTTAATCCTTTTGCTCCGCTCGCGCACTCCGGAGCAGACTCTGGACGTATTTGGTTATAAAAAAATCTTGGGTTTGAAGCGTCTTCAGCGCTTACTGTACTTGTTACGGCATACGAAATATGCGTTATAAAAAGGGCCAACAATATGAAGAGAATATATTTTTTTCTTCTATGCATCTTTTTGTATGTAGTGTAATTCAATTCCCGATGATTTAGGAGCTGGCGCAAGTTTCGGACCCAAAATATCAAGAACTAAATCAATAATAAACAAAGAAAGGAGCACGAGAATATACCCAATAAGCGCGTCATAGATAAGCGACTTGCCTCGTCCTTGATTCCCGGGATTAGCACCGGCCGTCATAAGCAGTACCCCTCCCCAAAGCACAAACACAAGCGCGATTAGTCCCGAAACATTAATAATAAATCGAATAAGGCGCTGAATGGTATCAGTCAAGTCTTTCCAGGTGCATCCCTCCCCCCAGCTGATAATATTTTTAGAATTTGTAAAATCGCCCGTATTAGTACTTGTTCCAGTTTCTCCTGTTTTGATATTTACCGGACTGCAATTTTTATTCACAATCGGGTACCAATCGTTTGCCGCATAGATAAATTGAGTGCCCAAAAAAACAATGGCAATAAATATAAAAAACCTCACTTTCATCTGATGATAAACTTAGGAACTTGTTTATAGCGAATGAGCGACTCGGTGTCTTTTCGATTTGCGATCCAGTTTGCAAAATCGCTATCCAACTCACTTCGCAACATATCTTTATTGATACTCGCAAACGCATCAGATATAATAAGCTCTCGAAAAAGCATTTCTTCATCACCGCTTAAGTTTTTCCCCGCCTCTATTTTAACCGGGGGTTGCTTGATGCTTTTTATAAAATCGTCGTATTGCTCATCTAGCGTTTGAAGAACGAGCCACCCTTCTTTTTCATGGCTCGAGAGTACCCCAAAAAATCTGCCGTCAAAATAATTTGCCTGTTTTGCGCTTTCGCTGTTTTTTGGTAAGCTCGCAATGCCATATGAAAATCTGGCATTGCGCTTTTCAATTACATCTTTAAAGCTGTACATGTCAATCACCATTGCGGTCTTTTCTTGCAAAAATGCCTCGCGACTAAGCGGCATATTCGGATGCCATGAAAACGTTTCAAGCCCCGGATTTGCAAATACCGTCAACGCATCAAGTGTTGCAATAAATGATTTTCCAACATCACTGCTATTGTTGAGGCGCACGGTGGGATTCAACATTTTCCAATAAGCCAAAAAAATCTCTTGATTGTGGAAAATATTTTCCGCAGTTCCTAAGGCGATAGGACTAAGCTCTATATTCCCCTGCGCGTCAACCTTTTTAAGCGCTGGAATTGCCTCTTTGAGCTCTTGTAATGTCCCAGGGGGAGCACTGAATCCCTTTGATTGTAAAAGTTCCTTATTCCAAAATACCACAAGTGCGTCATAGCTTATCGGGTATGCTAAAAATTCCTTCCCAAGCGCCTGTTTAATACTATCGGGATATGCGGAAAACAAAAGTTTTTGCGTGTTGTCTTTTTGCGGCTGCGGGGCAAAAAAATCTTTGTGTTTTAAAAGATATTCTCCTGAAATATACACTATTGCGGGCCCCTCCCCGGAGGCGGCAGAAGATGCTAATTCCTGTTCAATATCAGACATATTTTTTTTCACAATCTTCAACTTAATACAATATTTTTTTTGCACACTATCACGCACCTTTCGAAAAACGCCCCGATCAAACGGAGACCACAAGATGATTTCCTTATTGAAACAATTTGTTTGCACGGAAGAAGGGGCTGGTTTTTTATTTTTTAAAAAAACAATTCCAATAAAAATCCCAAAAATAATAATGAGAATGCCGGCAATAAGAAAAACTTTTTTTACGCTCATGTCCTTAGGAAGCTTTTACGATGTACGCATTATAATTATCGCTTATGTGTAAGATTTCAACAAGCGTAAGCCCTATGTTTTTGATATTTTTTTGAATCTCTTCGCTCACATGCGGCTGTACTTTTGAAAACAGTATATTTTTTTCTTGCTCTACAATCGCAATAACTCCGCCCCTTTGAACAATACGTTTTGCTTCTTTTAAAATTAAGGGTCCGTTTTTTTCTCCTACGCGAAGTTGACTTAAAAAAACCGCTTGAAAAAAATTGTTTTCAAATGAGGTGTGTTGCCCATTCTCCAGGGCGCATATAATAGTGCGAAACCCCAACAAATGTGCGAGTTCTTGAGTTTCCTTCACCGCGTCTTCTTGGATATCAATAGCATACACTCTTCCTTCGGGGCCTAATTTTTCAGCAAGAAGCGCGGCAAAATATCCCCCACCGCACCCAATGTCGCATACGCGCATGCCGGGCAAAAAATAAAGTTTTTGAAACAGTTGTTGCACAACGGCATCCGGCTGTAAAAACATGGTTATAAACAGTATAAATTCGAAGCACAAAATTCGAAAATAAAACTCGGATAACGTATACTACCAATTTTCTCTATATCCCCTAGGCGAGATTTATATGGGTCACAATAACTTTATTATTACAATTAAACGAAAGATAGATTCCTAAGATAGCCATTAAAAAATCCCTACAAAACAATAACTGATGAAACTGATTGTGTTGCAGGTTGCGGCTGATTGGTACGTTTTTGTGTTTTAAGTTTTCCTACATCAAGTTGCGCAACGCCGCCATTCGCATACCACACATGTGCGTCAGGATTGATAGTTTCTGCGTGTACAAGCACTCCCCATTTCTCGTTTTCATCAAAAATTTTAATACCCCTTCCTCCGCGTTGCTGCAATTTAAACTCTCCCATATCAACTTTTTTCCAAAATCCATTTTCAAAAGCAAGAAGGAGCAGCTTCTTTTCGCATATACCAGCAGAGAGAACACTATCTCCGTCCTTTATTTGCACATTCATAATTTTGACCCCACGAGCAGTTTTTCCCTGCTCTCCTAGGGTATCTTTAAATGCAAGGCTCATTCCTTTTTTTGTTACGATAAAAAAATTATTTTTTAAATAGGGAATAACATCAACAACCTCATCTCCTTCTTGCAGTTTTATGACTTGTGTTCCTGTGCGTTTTTGTGACAGCGCCTCTTGGATGTTTAACTTTTTTCCAAAACCGTTTTTTGTCACTATAAAAAGATGGGTGTCGGTTTCTTGCGCAATAAATGTTTTAAAGATATGGTCGTCTTTATCAAGCGTCAAAAGCGACTCTAAATATTTTTCGCTCTGGTGAAACTGTGCTGATTGGACCTGATACATGCGTCCTCCGCGGCTCATTGCCCAAATTTTTTCCTTCGTATTGATGAGGTACACTTTTCCAAATTCTTCTTTATTTTTAACAATTTTACTCAGCGCGGTATCTTGCGCAAATGTCCGCACGAATCCCCTTTGGTTTACCAAGAGCGCAATGTTTTCATCAATAATCTCTTCTTCATCCGATCCCCCCTCAATTTCTTCTTTTCGTATTTCTGTTCTACGCTTGTCTGCGTATTTTGTCTTGATTTCAGACAGTTCTTTCTTAATAACATCTGCGATTTTCTTCGGGCTCTTCAAAATTGCCTCCAATTCTCGCGCAAGTTTATTTTTTTCATCAAGTTCTTGTTTTATTTTGAGCTGTTCTAAGTTGGTAAGCGTGCGAAGCGGCATTTCTAAAATAACTTCTACTTGCCGGTCAGACAGCACAAATTTTTTCTTTAAATTTACCTTCGCGTCTTCTTTGTCCTTTGATTTTCTGATGATCCCAATTGCTAAATCTATTTTGTCAAGCACCTTCACCAACCCTTCCAAAATATGAATGCGCTCTTTTGCCCGATCTAAATCGTATTTTGTCCGGCGATAGATAACCTGTTTGCGATGCCCGATCCATTCAGCTAAAATTTCTTTCAAATTGAAAAGTTTCGGTTGAATACCATTTTGAATGGCAACAAGATTGTAATAAAAATTTTTCTGCAAATCAGTCAACCTAAATAAACGCTCCAAAATTACTTCCGGCTTTGCGTCATCTTTCAATTCCACAACAACGCGAATGCCCGTCCGATCAGACTCGTCCCGAACATCCTTAATTTGCGGAACGGTTTTTTCAAGGGCAAGAAGCGCAATTTGTCTTACTAAATCTGACTTGTTTACTTGCCAAGGAATTTCGGTAATGAGAATGCGATCTTTTTTCTTGCTTTCATCAACAACCGCCCTTCCACGCACGGTAATTCCCCCTCGTCCTTCGCTATAACACTTCACAAGCGATTTTTGTCCGTACACAATACCTCCAGTTGGAAAATCCGGTCCCTTAATAATCTGCAGAAGATCTTTAATGGTTGCTTTTTCGTTATCAAGCAAAAAAAGAGTCGCATCAATAACCTCCTCCAAGTTGTGCGTTGGAATGTTTGTTGCCATACCAACTGCAATACCCAAAGATCCATTCAGCAGTAAATGCGGAACCTTTGAGGGAAAAACAACGGGTTCTTTTTTGGTATTGTCATAGTTTGGCGCAAAATCAACGGTATCTTTTTCAATATCCGCGATAAGCTCTTCGGAAATTTTAGTCAGTTTTGCTTCAGTATACCGATATGCCGCCGCAGGATCTCCGTCAATCGATCCAAAGTTTCCCTGCCCCCATACCAGCGGATATCGCAATGAAAAATTTTGCCCCAATCGAACGAGGGCGTCATAAACGGAGATATCCCCATGTGGATGGTATCGCGCAATGATATTTCCCACGATGTTTGCGCATTTAGTAAATTTCGCGCTCGGCAAAAGTCCAAGCTCGCGCATGGTATAGACAATTCTACGTTGAACGGGCTTCAATCCATCGCGCACATCAGGAAGCGCACGCGATACGATAACCGACATCGCATAATCCAAATAAGATTGTTTTAACTCTTCGCTAATGGAACGATCAAATATATGTTCGGACATAAAATATACAGATTAATAACAAAAGGTTTTTTATTTTACGGCAATTTTAATTTTTCAATATTTTAATTTTGAAATTTTCAAAGTTACTATCTAAAAATTCCCCGTATAGCATGAACAGCATTCGCTCCTCCTGCCTTAAGGGCGTTTGCGGTACCAATAACTACAATGTCGCTTGGAGCTGGATCCGGACCTAAAAATGACACGACGTGTCCACCTTGAAACCACCATAAGAACATAATAATAATAAAAAGAGATATGGTGTATGAAAAAATACGAAGTTTTTCGTTTTTCATCCTTGTAAAAAATGGCAAATTGGCTCTAATTTGTTCTTTTTTAGGCTAATTTCCTTACCCTTTTGTATCTCGCACCCAGCAACTTGAACGGCTTTATCAAGAGTGACAAAAACCTTTGTTTTAAAGCGATTTTTTAGGTCAGAGAGATCTTTAGAATTTTTCATAATAATAACATCAATGGCGCCAAATTGTTCTTGTATTTTTTGGGCCATTTTTTCAGGTAAATCGCCCTGTGTGTATAAAATGTTTATATCGTTTGATATGACAAAAGAATAGGTTTTTCCAGAATACCCGTAAATGGAAATTCCCTTTAATTCATATTCCCCCGGAAGGTTGAAATTTGTGTCATGATGTACATTTTGCGCTGGTTCTGTTACAATATTGACACTGCCTTCAACAACCCGTTGAGGGTCTAAGTATATTTTTGTTGAATTTTCCAGCTCAATAAGACACGCGTTTTCAAGCTTTTTTATTTTCATTCTTTGTGTGGCGGCCGCTCATCATTTATTAAAAAGACGCGCCGCAAAAAAAATTAATGATCAATAGAAAGCCGGCACAAAACCAAAAATCAGAGTTTTTGCGACTCCCTAAAAACATCATTATCGGGTCACTTATTAACGGTACTGTGTTAAAAAAGCGCCGCGGAGAGATGTTTGTTGATCTTCTTCATTACGGAGTAGGGCGCATTTATGGGCGGGAATATCAAGCATGCAAAAAATTAATTGACCGCGTGCGCGAAGGAGAAGAAGTGGTTGCAAAAATACTTGGCGTTGATGATGGATTTGGAAACTACGAAATTGTTCTGCATGACGTACAGGAAATCAATAAGTGGGCAAAAATTTCAGAATGCATTAAAAATAAAACAATTTTGCGCCTTCCTGTTCTAGAGGCAAACCGGGGAGGGCTCATTGTTGAAGTTGAGGGGGTGCGTGGATTTGTTCCTGTTTCCCAGCTCACTCCGCAGCATTACCCACGAGTTCAAGGAGACGATAAAAATCTTATTCTTGCAACTCTTAAGCAACTGGTGGCCCAAGAGCTTTCACTTCGCATTATTTCATCAGATCCGGCGTCGGGAAAACTTATTTTGTCCGAACGCTTAGGAATGAGCGAATCGTATCACGAAGAACTAAAAAAATATTCAGAGGGTCAGATTATCTCTGGGCGCATTGTGGGGGTAAGCGCGTTTGGACTCTTTATTCGATTTCAAGATAATCCCCCGCTTGAAGGATTGGTTCACATCTCTGAAATTCCAGAAAAAATGCAAGATATTGAAGAACGATTTAAAATTGGAGATGAAGCTCAAGTAAAAATCATAAAAATAGATTCAGACCGCGTAAACTTGTCTATAAAAGATTTAAGTGAAGATCCGTGGGTTACCTTTGAAAAGTCACACAACCAAGGTGATGCCCTCCAAGGAACTGTCGTTGAAAACAACCAAGATATCTTTGTGATTATTGAAGTTGAACGCGGTATTCGCGGTATTGTCTTTGAAAATATTCAAGAGCTTGAAGTAGGATCAACACATACATTTAAAATCATTGAAATAAATCCGACAGAAAAGAAATTGATTCTTTCGTATGAGAAATAACTGGACTCGATATATCATAATAACCCTTGTTGTTTTTTTTGCGCTCGGCAGCATACTCTCTGCCCTTGAAAAAGGAGCATCAAAAGAGGTCACGTTGTTTGAGTTTATGGAACAAATTAAAAACAACCAAGTAAAACAGGTTGTTATATTTGAAGACCAGCTTCTTGGTGAAAAAGCAGATAAAACGCTCATAAAAACAACAAAGGAGCCCCAGGTTTCCTTTTGGGAAATTATGAATTCCCAAGAAATTGCAACTCCAACTCTTGCGTCCTTAAGTGTCCGTACGCAAGGATTTCAGTGGAAAGATGTGTTTGTAGGACTCCTTATGAACGTATTGCCATTTTTGATTCTAATTTGGATTTTTTGGCAAATGTTTTCTCAGGCGCAAAAAGGCGCGGGCCAAGCATTTACTTTTTCGCGCTCTGGAATCCGAGTATACGATCCGGAAAAAGACAAAATTACCTTTAACGAGGTTGCAGGGCTCAAAGAAGCAAAGGAGGAACTTCAAGAAGTTGTTGAATTTTTGAAAACCCCTGAACGATTCTTAGATTTAGGAGCCCGCATTCCTCGCGGAGTACTTCTTATTGGAATGCCGGGAACGGGAAAAACTCTCCTTGCTCGGGCCGTTGCAGGAGAAGCTCAGGTTCCGTTTTTTTATATCTCGGGATCTGAATTTGTTGAACTGTTTGTGGGTATCGGAGCGTCGCGTGTACGAGATGCCTTTTCACTTGCAAAAAAAAGCGGCCCCTCAATTTTGTTTATTGATGAAATTGACGCCGTAGGACGTGTGCGCGGAGCAGGAATTGGCGGAGGACACGATGAACGCGAACAAACCCTCAATCAAATTTTGGTTGAAATGGATGGGTTTGAAAAAGAAACGCGCGTCATTGTCCTTGCTGCAACAAATCGCCCAGATATTCTAGATCCTGCCCTGCTTCGTCCCGGACGATTTGATAGACGCATCACAATGGACCTGCCAAATATCAAAGAACGTGAAGAAATTTTAAGAATTCATCTCAAGCATAAAAAAGTGGGCCGCGTACAACTGAGACAGGTATCAGAACGCACCTCTGGATTTTCGGGTGCAGATCTTGCAAACCTCTGTAATGAGGCAGCGATTTTAACTGCTCGAAGAAACAAAAAAGAAATAACTCAAAGCGAACTACTTGAATCAATTGAAAAAATTATCCTAGGACCCGAAAAAAAATCTCGCGTTTCGTCAAAGCAGGAGCGAGAAGTTGCCGCATATCATGAAGCGGGGCATGCTGTTGTTGCGCACTACCTTCCCCTTTCTCATCCGGTGCAAAAAGTGTCCATCATCGCACGAGGACGTGCAGGTGGATATACCCTCAAGGCGCCAACTGAAGAAAAAAGTTTTCACTTCAAAAAAGAATTTCTTGATGAATTGGCGGTGCTTCTTGCTGGGTATGCCGCAGAGCTTACCATGTTTCAAGACACCTCAACTGGGGCAAGCAGTGATCTTGAAATTGCAAATGATTTAGCGCGGCAACTTATCACTCGCTTTGGCATGTCCGAAACACTTGGACCTGTTACCGCTGGAAAAACCCATGAGGCGGTATTTTTAGGAAAAGATATGGGAGCGGAAAAAAATTATTCTGAAAAAACCGCAGAGGCAATTGATGCAGAGTTGAAAAAAATTTTAGAAAACGCACTCGCTCTTGCGCAACGCGTCATTGATAAAAAGAAAAAACAGTTCGATGATATTGCACAATATCTGCTTAAAAAAGAAGTGATTGAAAAGGCCGCGTTTGAGCGGCTGATAAAAGACCCTAAGGGATCATTTACTCTTTAAAGAACCCCAAGCACTCGTCCAATTTCTTCAACCGTGGTAAGTTTTTGCAATAATTTAAGCACCCCATCTTCTTTGAGTGTTACGAATCCTTCTTTTCGCGCGACTTCAAATAGCTTAATTTCAGATGGAGTTTCATAGACAACTTGCTCTATGGCCGGCGTAACGCGCAAAAGCTCAAAAACCCCCACACGTCCCTTATACCCGCTTTTATGACATGCCTCGCACCCCCCTCCGGACTCGTAAATTTGAATATTGGAAACATCAATATTTGCTTTTGCGTGCTGAGGAATATTTGCAATAATATCAAGAATTTTTTTCTTTAAGTCCTCGGGCGGCGAAACAAGCTTTCCGCATGATGTACAAATGCGCCTAACGAGTCGTTGCGCAATGATAAGCCGCAAGCTTGGTGGAATAAGTGTTTTTTCAACCTTTAAATTTAAAAGACGCGGGATAGCACCCAATGAATCATTGGTATGAAGAGTTGAGAGCACCAAATGTCCAGTGAGTGCCGAATTGATGGCGATCTCTGCGGTTTCATTATCGCGAATTTCACCAATAAGAATAATATCTGGGTCTTGGCGTAAAATAGATCTCAATCCAGAAGCAAAGGTATATCCATGGCGCGCATCAACCTGGGTCTGCGAAATACCATCCATATGATACTCAATAGGGTCTTCAACGGTGATAATTTTAATTTCAGGCCGTTTAATCTTATTTAAAATAGCGTACAGCGTAGTTGTTTTACCTGACCCCGTTGGACCTGTGTTTAAAATAAGGCCATTCGGAAGTTCTATGGTGCGCTTCATAATTTCATAGTCATCTGTCCGAAATCCCATATCCTTTAAGTCAACCACAATAGACCTTGGATCTAAAAGACGCATAACAATGGTCTCATCGTATGCGCTTGGAATGGTTGAGAGTCGAATGTCAATAGTGAGATCTTTTAGCAGTATGGAAAATTTTCCATCCTGCGGCTTATTTTCAACATTCACAAGCAGCTTTGCCGCAAGTTTGATTCTATTTTTAATAAGCACGTAAATATTTTTTGGAAACTGCGCAACAACAACAAGAACTCCGTCAATGCGATACTTAACAAGAATCTCATGCTCCGATGGCTCCATATGAATATCCGATGCGCCAAGCGTTGAAGCCCCCGAAAGAAGATATTCCAAAATAACAAATGGATTTTCTTTTGCAATTTGTGCAATAATTTTTTTAAGGTCATCAATTCCTTTAATTTCTTCGGAAACCTTAGTTAAAATTGCCTCTTGAATATCCAACCCCTCCAAATATCTCACCTTTTTTTCCTTGATAAACCGATATTCTTCTAGTGCTTTATGAAAACTGCTCTCAGATATAATACCTTTTGTAACAATAAATCCCTGATTGGTTAGTTCTTGAATATATTGGTTGATTTCAGCAGATGTAGGGTTAATAACCCCTACCACGAGGCTATTCATTCTTTTTTCAATGCCGATGATTTTTAGTTTTTTTGCAATCGCTTCGGGAATAATGCGAAGCGCGTCAGGATCAACGCGACGAAATCCTACTTCAATATACCGAAGTCCTAATGCGTGTGCAAGACGCTTACTGATATCTTCTTCTTCGTCGTTTTTTATTTTTTGAAATACTTCTTCTTCTTCTTTATCAAATTCATACTTTTGTGTCATAATTAGATTATAACGTTATAACGCAAAGACGCAGTAAAAATTTGCATATATGGGTACTCATTCTCGGCATATTAAAAAACAGATGCGCAAAAAAGTATTGCGCGATATTTTTATTTTAGCGGGGGTTGGTGTATTTTTTTGTGTATCACTTTTACTTGTATGGTTTAGCGTGGTAAGCATCACCCTTCCACAACCCGATGTTTTAGGACAAAAAATGTCAAGTGGAAGCACTCAAATATATGATCGCACCGGGAAAATACTACTGTACGAAGTGGGAACACGACGATTTTGGGTGTCGTACAAAGAAATTCCTAAAAATGTCGTGCTTGGACTTTTAGCCGCAGAAGACAGTGAATTTTTTTATCATGGCGGTATTAGTGTTCGCGGATTTCTAAGGGCTGTATGGACAAACCTTAAAAGCGGTTCATTTGAGCAGGGCGGCTCAACAATTACTCAGCAACTTGCTCGAACAATCTTCCTCACTCAAGAAAAAACAGTGCCTCGAAAACTAAAAGAAGCGGTGCTTGCGATTGAAATTGAACGAAAGTATTCAAAAGAAGAAATTTTAACCTTTTATCTCAATAGTATAAATTTTGGCGAAGGAAATTATGGCATTAAGGCCGCCGCTGATTTTTATTTTGGAAAAGATTTAAAAAGTTTAACGTGGGAAGAAATCGCAACCCTTATGTCAATTCCAAAATCTCCCTATTACTATACGCCGGCAAAACCAGAAAATGCGGCCCGTGTACTTCGAAGACGAAACTATATTCTTTTACGTCTGAAGGAATTGGGATGGATAGATGAACGCGAATACACTACCGCAAAAGAAAAACCCGTAAAAACTATCGGGAAAAAATATTTCAAAATTGTTGCGCCGCACTTTGTGCTTGATGTAAAAGCAGTTTTGGAAAATATGTTTCCCAAGGCAAACCTTGAAACTGCTGGATTGACCGTTATTTCAACCCTTGATTACGATATGCAGCGCGTTGCGGAAAATGCCATTGAAAAAGGAGCGGCTCAAAATGAAAAAAAATATGGCGGGAAAAACGCATCTCTTCTTATGATGGATGCGCGTGATGGAGGAATACGCGCGATGGTAGGATCCCGAAGTTTTAATGATGAGGCAATCAGTGGACAAGTAAATATGACTATGTGGCCAAGGCAACCCGGGTCTGCATTTAAGCCGTTTTCCTACCTCACTCTATTTCAGCTTGGATACCCAGCAGAAACAATCCTTTTCGATCTCCCAACTAATTTTGGAAATTACAGCCCCCAAAACTTTGATTTAACCACTCGTGGGCCCGTTAGCTTAAGGCGCGCGCTTGCAGAATCCCTAAACATCCCCTCGGTAAAGGTTTTCTATCTTGCAGATCCCAATCGAGTTATTGAAAACGCAAAAACCCTTGGGCTTACCACCTTAAAAGATTATCGCTATTATGGATTGTCATTGGGCCTAGGGACAGCAGAGAGTAGGATGGTTGATTTGGTACGCGCGTATGGAGTATTTTCAAACGATGGAGAATTAACATCTATATCTCTTATTGAAAAAATAACAGATACACGTAAAAAAATAGTATACGAATACAAACCTGAAAAAAAACGGGTAATCGATTCCGAATCAGTACGCCTCTTGAATGATGTCCTTAAAGATTACGATGCCCGAAGTGGATTATTCGGTGCCAGCCTGGGTCTTACAAAAATAGAAGGATACGATATCGCGCTTAAAACCGGCACCAGTCAATACTATCGCGATGCGTGGGTGTTTGGATACACCCCTAACTTTGTTGTTGCGGTATGGTCAGGAAATACAAATGGAAAAGTTATGAAACCCGGGGGTGCAAGTTTAGTTGCATCACTTCCTATTTGGCACGATTTCATATCACAAATTATCTATCAATTTCCACAAACTCAATTTTCCTCACCCCTTCCCAGAACAGTTGCAAAACCTATGCTTAACGGACAATGGACATCCCCCCTTGGCATACATGAAATTCTCTACTATGTCAGCACAAAAAATCCACTTGGTCCCATGCCAACAAATCCAGCATCTGATCCGCAATTTTTTAATTGGGAGTATCCGGTACAAAAATGGTCTGGCGGTGAAGCTTCTCTGCCCCAACAACAAGATATTACATCTAACGAACTACCAGCTGGTGTTTTGGAAAATGTTTTTTCACAATAAATTCTATTTCTTTGGAAGAATAATAATCTAAAACCTTTTTTCTTTTTATAAGAATATTTTTTTGCTGCAGGGAAATTTTTACCCCCGATCCCGGAAAACGCTCTTCTATTTCCTGTGCCGCTAAAAAAACTGGGGTGCGATAATTTGAAATTTTACGAAATGCCATGCGTGATTAAAGTGGCATAAGAATATATATAAAGTTATCCTCAAGAGGAGAT
Organism: Parcubacteria group bacterium GW2011_GWC1_41_7; assembly: GCA_000997465.1. Taxonomy (GTDB): domain Bacteria; phylum Patescibacteriota; class Minisyncoccia; order UBA6257; family HR35; genus LCBW01. The sequence goes on along the minus strand of LCBW01000003.1, from coordinate 26,986 downwards.
TTTATTAAAAGCGGACGAGCTCCTTCTGCGTGAGTTGGAGTAAGCCCTAGAAAAATTTTTTCTCCATCTGCCGCCAAAACCCCATCAAGTAGAAATTCATGATTAAACGAAACCACAAAGTGTTCATTTTTCTGCAGGGAGCTTTCTTTAAATTCGGCTTGTATACTATTTTCGCTTTCTCCTAAAAGATCGTTTTTTGTATAGAGTTCAAGTTTTTGCGCATCGGGAATAACCTTTATTTTTAATTCTTTTGTTTGATCAAGAAAAACTTTTGTAAGTTTTAATGATTTTATAAAATCTTCAGTTTTTATATACACGGACACTCCAAATGTTTCAGGAATAACCCTTTTGTAGTCAGGGAACTCTATTGCAACTCTTTTTGTGGTGAGAATTTGAGATCCTAAATCAAATGTAATTTGATGATCCTCTATATATATAAAGATTTTTATCGGTTTACGTTTAATATTTCGGTATTCTTCAAGAATTCTCTTAGGGATAAGTGCTGAAATTGAGCTCATATTGGTTTCAAAAAATTGTTTTTTTATTTTTGTTTCAGTAAGCCGGATAGTGTCTGTGCTTACTAAGTATAAAAAGTTTCCTTGCAGGTGTATATACACCCCCGAAAGTTCTGGTTTAAAAATATCAGCTGTTTTAAGCGGCGCATAGACTTTTTCAAGGTATTCATCAAAAATTTCAGTTTCAATCTCAATAACATGATCTTTTTTAAATGTTGAAATAAGGGGATATTCTTCATCAATAAGTCCAGGTAAACTTGAAAGTGAGTAATCACCTTTAATAACAAGTGAATTATCATTTTTTTCAATAAAAAGAACATCTTCATAAAAATTTGAAAGGAGTTGTGAAAATTGTTTTGCAGGAATAAGTGCTTCACCATTTTCTTCTATCTTTCCCGATACTTCTGCAAAATACGAAATTTCTAAATCTGTTGCAAAAAGAAAAATACGATCATTTTCAGCTGAAAGTTTAAAAAAGTTTAAAATATTTAAATCTGATTTTCGAGAACATATTTTATCCACTACGTGGACTATATCTATAATACTATTTTTTATTATTTGTAATTTCATAGTAATAATAAGGGGTGTGGATATGTGGATAAGAGAAAAATAAGGCGCAATACCTATTATTTTTTATAAATAATATCTTAATAAGTAGTGGGTAATAACTGAACTAACCCTGAATAACCTTTGATTTAATAATTTCTATTTCTTGAGTAAGATCTGGATTGTGGATAAGTTCCCGTTCTATTTTTTCACAAGAGTAAATAACTGTTGTGTGGTCCCGTCGGCTTAGTAGTTCTCCAATTGCGGAATAAGACATTTTTCCTAAATCACGCAAAAGATACATGGCAACTTGCCTTGGGCGCACAACCTCCTTTCTCCGCATTTTCTTTAAAATTTCTTCTTCCTTAAGAGAATAAAATTCAGAAACGGATTTAATGATTTTTTTAGGAGTAACTTTAGTGTAAAACACACTGACGTAATCTTTAAGTGCATCATCAATATCGGACTCATTGATTTTGTCATAATTTTTCATTTTGGCAATAATCGCATTAAGTGCTCCCTCAAGATCCCGAATATTTTTAGTTATTTTTTGGGCTATATGCTCCAAAATATTATCTTCAACTAAAAGTCCCTTCTCTTGGGTTTTTACTCGAAGAATTGCAATGCGTGTTTCAATGTCTGGGGGTGTTATATCCACAATTAATCCACCTCCAAAGCGGGACTTTAACCGATCTTCAATATCAGAAATCATAATTGGGGGACGATCTGATGAAAAAATAATTTGCTTTCCAGCATCAAAGAGAACATTAAAGGTGTGAAATAATTCTTCTTGGCATTTTGCTTTTCCAGACAAAAATTGAACATCATCAAGAATGAGCACATCAACCTCGCGAAACTTTAATTTAAAATCATCAATAGTTTGGTTTCGTAGAGAATTAATAAGGTCATTAGTAAATTGCTCACTAGTGTTATATCGAACCTTTTTTACCCCACTATATTTCTTAAGAACCTCATTCCCTACCGCTTGGAGAAGGTGTGTTTTTCCGAGCCCCACTCCTCCGTACACAAAAAGAGGGTTAAATTTTTGCCCTATTTTTTCGATAATACTTTGCGCGGAAGCAAACGCAAGTTCATTATTGTTTCCTACAACAAAATTATCAAATCGATACCGCGGGTTAAGGTTTGTTTGAGGGTTTGTTTCAAACACCGTGATTTTTTTTACATAAGAAAAGCTTTTTACTCTGCGGCGTTTTTTTGTGCTCCGCTCTTCAACAACAATATATTCAATCTCGCGTATTTCAGAAATTGTTTTGCGCGCAGAATCAAGAATAAAAGAGTTGAATTTTTGTTCCAACCAATATTTTACTAATTTATTAGGGACCTCAAGGCGCAACGTCCCATCTATTTTTGAAACAGGACGCACTTTGTGCAACCAGGTTTTTAAGCTTGGTTTCGCAACCTTTCCAGAAAGGTCTTGCACGACATCTTCCCAAATTTTTTCCAAGCCAATGAGCTCCATGTATAGTGTGTAAGTACTTTATTATACTTACAATAAAAATACAAGGGGGTGCCCTACCATTGCACGGCGAATTCTGTTATACTCTTATTCCCATGACAAATAAAAAAAGAAAAAGAGTGTCTGGTTTCCTTGCCCGAAAAAAAACAACAGCAGGAAAAAAAGTAGTGCTTCTGCGAAGAAGAAAGGGCAGGAAAAAAGTAACCCCGTAACATCCGGATGCTTGCCGCAAAATATCGGTTACGAAATTTTAATTTTTCAGCGTTTTTTAAGGACTCTATAAAGAAAAATAGGCAACACCTTCGCATTTTTCAAAAGTCAAATAATATAGGATACCCTCGATTTTCCATTCCCGTACCAAAATCTCTCTGTAAAAGTGCCGTCGCGCGAAATAGAATTCGCAGGCGCATATATGAAACCATACGAATGTCTATACACAATTTTTCCACAGCCGATTATGTTATTGTTCCTCACAAAGACATAAAGGACCTTACGCAGAAAGAAATTTTATGTGAACTTATTTCTTAATTTATGTTTCGGCTTTATCTTGTACAACCCCTCCTTCTTTTTTTTGCGCTTGTTCATAATTGGACAGGAGATCCCGGAATAGCCATTGTGGTGTTTTCTCTTTTAATTCGCGTTCCTCTTTTCCCTTTGTATTATATTCAGCACAAAGAATCTGATAAATTGCGCGCCATTCAGGTAAAAATGAAAGAGCGCACAAAGGGGATAAAAGACATGGTAAAGCAGGCAGAAATCATATCGGGTATTTACGAAGAAGAAAAATTCAATCCGTTTCGTAATTTTATTATCCAGATGATTCCTTTGCCGATTATTTTTGCAATGTTTGCGGTGCTGGGGGATATTGTAAAAAGCTCATTACCGCTTATCGCGTTTGGTTTTATAGATGTGAAAACGCCCAACCTTCTGTTGGGCGCTCTTACTATCGCGCTACAGTTACTTTTTATTATGACTGAACCGAAGGAAACAAGAAAGGCGGGATTTATTATTGTGGGCGTTGTGGGCCTTCTTATTCTTACCTTCCCTGCAGCATATACACTCTACTGGGCAACAATTATGCTTTGGACAATTATAGAGAGAAAATTATTTCATTGGTACGAGATACGCTTGGGCATCAATCCGGTTCCAAAAAATAATCCCTAACGGGGTTATCGAAGGAGATACCACATCAAATCTGTCCGGTAATTCTATCTCACGCGCGGTATCTCGTTCTATATCATATATAACAATTTTATCGAAAAAGGGTCGCTTCATCATCTCCCAATCTTCGGGCGATCCAACAGATAATTGATCAACTGAAACCCCGCAGACAAGCATCCGATCAAAGGTACATTTTTGAGAAAGGGTTCCCCATGGAAATGTTTTTACAATAGTTCCGGCAGCATTGATAATTGAGCTTTTTTTTGCATTTTCAGATCCGTAACTTGCAAATACATAGGTGTTATTTGCGAGGAGCGAAAAAAATGACTGCTGGGAAACAAGAATCCGGCGTTTTTGCGTGGTCACATTGATAAAAAATAAAGGCGAATTTGTTTTGTTGGCAATAAATATATTCCCGCGCAATGGCGCAAAGACAGGATCGGGAAACCCAACGGAAATAACCCGAGAAGATTTTTTGTTTTGGATTGTCCCAATGTAGTTTACGGATGAATTATTTGAATAGTGATACCAAAGGGTATCTTTTAAATCCCATACAAATGATCGTGCAAATGCGTCAACGCTTGCGGTGGTATCTTGTACAAGATCTATTAAAAAGAATCGGCTTCTGCTGTTGATGTTTTTTTCAACCAATACGGTGCCCTTGGAGGGCGAAAAAAGAATGGACCGTATATTTTTATCACGGAGTAATTCTCTATACGTTTTTTCTTCTACATTAAAAACTTTTACGCTTTTTTCTTGGAAGTCAAACGCATATACATCAGGATAATCCACTGCTAAAAATCCCATAGGTCTGTCAAAAATAGGCCGGATAGAGTCACTTGAAGATGTGGCGATATTTTCATCAGAGAGCCCCCCAAGCTGCGTAGAAGTGACTGAAAGCGAAGGAATGCCGGTTGTTTCTGGAATTTCTGATAAAGGGCGATTATCTTTTTGGGGGAGGGTTAAAATATCCGGAATCGGCTGTGCAGGCCTCCTATTCATAATAAAAAGAGCAATAAGTGCAATAAGGATGACAATACCAAGCGCAAAAAATATTTTTTTTACCATTATTTTTTATTGTACCAAGAAATACCCATAAGTACGGCAACAAGCGCAATGATTGCTCCGCCTAGTAGCCATAAATTTGAAGCAGTTGCTCTGCGTGCGGTTGAAGTAGTATATGAAGGTATGAAAATTTTTTCAGTGAGGGGGGATGAAGAATTCACAAAAGATGGGGTAAGTAATTCTTGCAAAAATTGAGACTCTTGAAAAAGAGATGGAAGTTCAATCTCATTTTCTGTAAAAAAATAGGGCGAGCGAGGATATAGGGGATTTTTTGCATTTGCGCAATCTTTCGGACATGCGGTGGAAAATTCTTCCATAAAATTGCATTGAGCATCCTCATTACATAAAGCAAAGGAAGAAAGATCAAAGGAGTACGATCTTTCAAGGTACGAAATACCCAGTCCTCTATTATTTAAAAAATAAGGTAAATATACTAATGATTTTCCAAAAGGGATGTCAATGTTTTCTGTGTAAACAGTATTTCCGGAAATGTCTTTTAGAAAAATTGTAAAATTTCCCAAGTTATTTTTAAGGGGCCTTTCCGATGATAATGCTATGGGGTTAGGGTAATTTGGGTCGAAAATAATATTTTTTTCAGTACGATCTAAATTGATTGTAAACGAACGAATTTCCTGTGGAAGGGCATTTTTTGCCGCATACGCGGGGTTATGAATGAATATAATTGTCAATAAAATAAATAAAAATAATATTTTTTTCATGACGAATTTTTTAGGGGCATTAATTCAGAAGCATTGCACCCATTATTTAGTTTGTAAACTTTTCCGCGTAAATAATATTTACCTCCGCTTGTACGCAGCCCAAGACTTTGTGCAAACGAAGGGAGTGCGGCAATGGCCTCAAATCCAACTCCTGTATAAATATCAATGTGATGGTCGTTGATGGCGCCCCCTCGATCTGTTCCATAAAATCTTTTTACTGTAGTGCCGCTGTAAAATTCAACAATTGAGGTATGCCACGCCGCAGGAACAGCAACAACCCCAAGCCCTATAATATTTCCACAGGCCTCTGTGGGACCAGAAACTTTTTGGGGTCCACTTCCTGAACCAACATTAATCCAGCCATTATAGCCGTTACAAAGTGCATAGATTTTTTGATTAATCTGGCTTCCGGTATGTTCATTTCTTTTTGAGAGAAATGAACCTCCTTCGCACAAACCACTTCCCTGTAGTAAAAAATTTGCCGGAAAAGTGCGTGGAGAAGAGTATGGATATCCACCCCTCTGTTCTCCCTCCCCCTCGGTTGTGCCGTAATAATTAGTTACCCAAATTTCTCCATCATATATAGGAGTTCCAGATGGCGCTGGGGGTTCCGTATATGAAAGATTTCCAGAAGAAGCGCTTCCTCCACCAGCCCCGCCATATGAATTGAGGGTTATTCCAGCCGTAGGAACCTTTAGTTTTTTTACATTGTATAAAATAAGCTCCGCATTGAAAATCGAAGGGTTTACCCAATATAAAATAGTTCCTGAAATAAAGATAAACGCAACACCCATAACGGCATTTTGTACGTGTTGTTTTCCTGCAGCTTTTGTGTTTCCCGCCGCACCGATAATATATTTGAACGCCCCATACACCACCATGAGAAATGCGATTGCAATAGCAAGCATAACTCCTGCGTTATACAGCCCCTGTAGGCATTGTTGAATACCTGCTGAATTTGTGCAGTACTGCTGAATAAGCCCTACGGCACTTTCTTGGTTTTGTGCGTATACAAAGGAGAAAAATGGCATTACTCAATAATTGTTTTTTGATCTTGAGCAAATTCGCGTGAGTATGAAGGATTTGAAACAGTAACACTCGTTCCGTCTCCAATTGAGAGCTGATTGGCGGCAATTTGTAAAAATTGAGAAGAGGCGAGCGAAGCATTTCCTATTTTCCAAGAATAAGACAACTGGTTATCAGGAACCGAAAATGAAAAAACTAAAGCCCCGATCATTTGTCCGCGAAGAAGCGGCAACGAAAGAGGAAGAAAAAGATTTAAAGAAGGGTCATATTTGACAATACTTGCGCGAGGGCCAGGGAGGAAAAGCGAAAAATTGCGGCTTGCTTCAAATCCCGATCGGTATGCCGCGATCGTCACAGATCCTGAAACCTCAGTGGTTCCCGGAGGGGTCATAATTTTTAAAACAGGAGAAAGCGTTGATTTTTTGATTGTCGTCCCGGCATATAAATTCCATTTATAACTAAGCTGTTCCGGCGGAATAAGAATTCCGTCTTTTTGTGCTTGCGTTTCAACCCCCAAAAGAATCCCCCCGGATGTTTTTTTTGCAAACGCATAAAAAAAATCAAGCGTTTGGGCATGTGCAAGCGAAGCCGAAAAGAATAAAATGAATGCAACGAAAAAAAATAGGCAATTTCTCATATCTCTATTATAAATCCCCTCAATTATTTCCCAACTTTTTTGGGGTCTGGAATTTTTGAAGAAACATTTTTTATTGTAGCAAGTGCTTCTTCTCCACCAGGAATATTGGGAGCAAGTTTTTTAATAAGGGGACGAAGGAAAAAAATCATAATAACCGAAAGTGTTTTTAAGGGAAGAATTTCAATAAGTGCGAGTCCTGGAGGAAAAAAATTTGCCGAAAGCTCAACTCCCTGAAACAACATGGCGGTTCCGCGGATCAAATTTGCGACATTGCGTTCTTCCGAAGGAATTTTTTGGCTCCAACATACAAAGGTGAATAAAAGCACATAGAGCGCTTCAATAGGAAGCGTCACCAGTCGAATAAGAATACCGGCGATAATCGTCAGGTCAAATCCAGCTGATATGATTTCAACAATATCAAGGGAAAGCCCTGCCCAAAGGGTAAAAAAAAGAGCAACAACGGGGGTTTTCCCCTGTTGTTCATCAGATCCTGCATTTTTTTGCAAAGAAGAAAACGGCTTAATGTCATCACCGCGATTTTCTTGAGAATCGTATATTTTTTGCCCTCTTTGTTGCTCGGGGGTGCGTCCCGAAGTTGGTGTGCCCGAGGGAGAATTTACGTGTTCGCTATCAGTTTGGCCTTGTTGCTGTAAAAGTGAGCGCTCTGGATGAAATTCGTCTTTGATGCGTTTCGGGCGTTGATTTTGAGAAGAAGAGTTATGAGGAGCTTGGTGTATTTTCTGCATTTTTTTCAGATTGCTGGAGAAGCAAAAGCTGTTCGGGGGTTGATCGGATGATTTGATCTTCTGCGTAGGAAGCAAGTACAAAAAGAGGTACGCGTTTTAATCCTGCAATAAGAATACCCCTCCCCCGTTCTGCTTGCAAGAGAAATTTTTTTTCACCGTCTGAGAGCGCAAACACCTGCCCCACAAGATCAATAGTTGCGGGAGATTGTTTCATAAGAAATACAAGGCCCGAATTAGTAATGATCGGCTTTCCATAAGGAGAATTTAAAAAGTCCTCAACGTCTTGGGTAATACTTGAGATTCCAAGCATATATTTGCGTCCGCGCTTAATAGAGTTAAGTAAAAACATTGCCGCGGCCTCTTGTTTCATAAGCCACCATGCTTCATCAAGTACCACAATTCTTCGCTTTACTTCTTTTCGGATGCGGTTCATAACATAGTTAAGCACAATATACATGCCAATGGGACGAAGCTCTTCAACAAGATCCCGAAATCCAAACACGACAATGCGTTTATTGAGCTCAACATTAGATTGTTGGTTGATAAATCCGTTGAAGCTTCCTTCAGTAAATGGATACAATTTTTCAGCAAGCGCATCACCTCCCTCTACCCCGCGAAGCACTTTTGCAAAATCGTTTAAGGTTGGGAATAATTCAACTTTTGAAAAATCGCTCTCAGGTAAAATATTAAACGATGCATATGTTTGGTTGATTGCGCGATCAAATATTACCAATTGGTCTGAGGGGAGTTTTTCTCCAATGAGAAGTTCAATGAGCCCGAGCACATCGGCAACTTTCTCTTTAAATAGTTCAATAGGTTCCTCGTCTTTAAGGGGAGGCGGAAGATCAAAAGGATTAAGGTGAAATTCTGATTTTAAAGAAACCGGAATAAAGCTTCCTCCGTAAATTTCCGCAATAGAGCGATACTCATTTTCAGGATCAAGCGCAATAACATCAATACCCATCATCAAATTGCGCATCATTTCAATTTTTGAGGTGTATGATTTTCCAGCTCCTGATCTGGCAAATGTTACCATGTGCGCGTTTTCAAACGCAAACCGGTCAAAAATAACCAAGCTATTATCTTGCAAGTTAATTCCTAAAAGCGTTCCATTATCAGTTGATAGTTCTGAAGAGATAAATGGGAAAAACGACGATGCAGGCGAAGAGTTCATCTGATAATGCGATTCCATTTTGTCCAACCCCAAAGGAAGAGTTGAAATAAACGCATCTTCTTGCTGAAAAATAACCGGCTTTGCTAAAATAAGAGAGCTTTCAAGCATCTTCACCATTTCTTTCTCTTGAATGGAAATTTCCTCTTTTGATTCATTATATACAGTCATATACAACCCAACCTGCATCATTTTTTCTCTTGCTTGCACGAGCGAGTCGCGGAGTGTTTCAATGTCCTCATACGCAGTTCCTAGTTCCGGGGATCGCACGAGCCCCCGCTCTTCGCGCTCTTCAATTTGCGCTTCAACGCGCGCAAGTTGCTTCTCAAGGGTTTTGAGTACCGTCGGGACATCCATAGGAATAGCAAAAAGAGATAGATTAAATGCCTCTTGGATTTCTAGTATTTTTTCAAGCCATCCCGCAAAAAGAAATTTTGGATATGCTAAAATAAGAATATTTTTTCCATATACTTCCCCCACTTGGAAATCTTGTGAGTTGAAAAGCGCTCCTGGGGGGGCGATAATTTCTTTTATTTTGGAAAATCCATAATCGGTTTCTTCAGTGGGAATATTTATTTTTTGTCCCCCGCTAGATTTTTTTCCAAAAGAAAAATGTGGCAGCTTCATTGGATTTTTTGCATAAGTTCCTCAAATAATTCAATCGGAGCAGATCCCCACCTGATGGACGGATTGTACATTTCAAAAAGAAGCTGTGTAAGCTCTCCATTATTTAATCGAATGGGCTGCAGCCCAATACCAGATAATTTTTCTGAAATGTAAATAACGCGCGTCTCCAACTGCTCAAGTTGTTGAAAGTACGCCTCGTTTTTTTGCGTCTGTTTTTTGCTAAGAAACGATCCTGTTTGAATAACAGAGGGTTCATACGGCACAACAACATAAAAGATTTTTTTCATAACTTTATGCGTTTCGGTATACTCACGAATAAATTTAATGTAATCTTCAAGTTGCAACCGGATAAGCGGTTCAGTTTCGTCGCCTAACTTTACGCGCAAGACATTGATATAGTTTTCCGTATTTGCAAAACGCGACACAATAAGAAATTGGAGTGGAAAGTCAAGACCATCTAAAAGTTCCTTAAACTGTGAAATAACAATTTCTTTTTCAGTATCCGTAAGGAGTGAAAAGTTGATACCCGGCACCGCAAGTACCGCGCGCAAGGCATTGTTGTCCATAACAAAAACATCATCTTTTATATTTTTTACTTTTATAAGTTGCAAAACAGAACTTACCATTGTCTTTTAGGAAAATGAGGAAGCGGAAAATAGCGATACGGATTAACCGGATTTTGTCCGTGCTTATGGGCATATTGAATATAACGCACCAGGGGCTGAGTTTTTTTAAACTCGGTAACGCCTTCTTCTTTTTGTCTTTGGGGAATTGTCTTGGGGATCGGGATTTTTGGCATTTCGGGTAAGGGTTCTTCGGAAATTTCAGGGACTGCATTTTTTTCTATACCAAAAGATTCGGTCTCATGCTCTTGTGGGAGAAAATATTTATGAATAACGGAAACTTCTATTGTTTTTGTTGATGTGGGTGCGGATGCTTGCCAAAAGTACTGTTTCCCTCCTAAAAAATAGCTCAAAACTCTGGGCAAGGCGGATAAAAGCGATTTCCCATTTACCCGCATAAATCCCAAAGAGCCGGCAATGAGAAAGCTTACGAGGGTGACAATCCACGCAATGGGACCACCAACGATTTTAAAGGTGGTGTAACTTGCGATAAAAGCACCCAGCAATAAAAAAAGTTGTTTAAAGGTAATTAATCCCAGCAGTTTATCTTCAATAGTAATGTATTGGGGAACGTTGAAGCGCATGATAAAAAGTAAAAAGTGAAAATAATAAAACAAAAACTATATTTTTATTATACAGGCAAGACGATCAATTAAACTGAATTATTTGCCAGAAAGATCAACGGCGCTATCCGAATCTTTTTTTTGCAATGTATGTAAATCAACTGTGGCTGTAGGCGGAGTCTCGTTTGATGGAGGCGACTGCGGAATTTCTTTTGCGGGTGGAAAATGAAGTATCTCTTCGGATTTTTTTTGTAGTACAGTTGCTTGCGATACCGCATTGGGCGCCACAGCCCCTTCAGGTCTGCGCTTGCGGCTCTCCATCGGCGCCGCATTTTGATTTTTAGGCATTCCTATAACGCGATATTGCAATTGATCCATTTCATCCTGTGGGTTTTCCGGTGCATGAAATTGAGATGAGGGAATAAAATTCTGAGGAATATCTTTTTGTTTTTCAGTAAAGTGCGGCTGAGGTGTCTGTGTCGTAGGGTGGACAACCCTTTCATCGTCTGGGAACTCTGTAATAATAATTTTCTCCTCTTCTTGTTTTGGGCGCACAGGCGAAATTTTTTCTCCAACATCTTCGTGTTCTATGGGAATTTTAATGCGTGTGGGGATGGGGACGCGCGACGTTGCAACGCCTGCAACGCGGTTTAAATCAAGCGCACTTTTGCGCATCTGTTGCATTTGCTCTTCTTGCGCCGCCTTCAAAAGCGATTCTCTTTTTTGCGATTGCGCAATAACCGATCGCAGTTGTTCTTGCCTGCTTGCTTCTTGCTTTTCTTCCGCTTGTTTTTTAAGGTGTTCAAAAAGTGGCTTAAAGCGAGTCCAAATCATATACGCAAGCGAAGGAGCAAGATCAGCGCGAATACCCACATCAGTTTTTAGGGCTTCCGTAAGCCCCGCTTGGTTATCAAATTCAGTAGCTCCCATTGCAAAATCTTGAAGCAAATATGCGAATTGAATGCTCTGTTCTTCTTCAATGGAAAATTTTTTCTCAGCTTCATCGACAAAAAACCAAAAATCATCAGAATACAAAAAATTCTGTACATCTAAGGGTGAATGATTGTATAGGTCTGCAAAATCTTTCATATATAAGATAATTAATCACCCGGTGGACCTGCGTCGCTCCTATCTCTTCCTCCACGACTACCCCCCCCTCCGTCATCTTCATCATCCCCTGTAATATCAGATTTTCCTGGGCCTCCACGTGCCTCCCCGGGTTGAAATGGAGTATCAATAAGATCGCGTTCACGAAGGAATTGCGTGTGTTGTGATCCCTGTAACATCGCTAAGGCGCCTAAGAGTCGTGAGCGCGTCTGTCTACTTCGAGCATCTCTTCCTTCAGGGAATTGGGCATTAATTCCTTCGGTTGCTGTTCTTATAATTTGCTCTATCGGTATAAACGGAGGATTTTGTTGTAAAATGGCATTTCGTATGTCCGTTGTTATATTTTGAGCTGCTTGATTAAAACGTTGAACTTTACTGAGAACATTCATGACGGGAGAGTTTCTTATATCATTTACAATGTCATTATCTTGCATCATTCCTGATTCGCGAAGCACAGGAAGGTTTTGAGATAAATTTAAACACCATTGTCGAATCTTTGTTCTGTTTCGTTCCGACCCCGCGCGCTCTGCCGCTAACGCAACAACAGTATTATTTTTGCTGCCTCCTCAAATCCTTCGGGAGTTCCCTTACGGGTTGCACTAGAAAATTTTCCAATGCCAGTTCGGGTTCCTAATGCTTTTCGTACGCGCTCGTCTGATAAAAAGTCGCTTAATTCACCTTGGTCTAAATGGTCAACAACCGCTTGAAGTTCCTCGTGGCGTTGCAATTTTTCCCCAATAACCTTCGCTATAACAAGTCGTTGATCTCCTCGGGCATTTTTAAGGTATTGTCCTAATTTTTGTGGGTCTCCTTTATTAGCCTCAACAAACTGTTTTGCGTCTTTTTCAATGCGTTCTCTTTTTTGAGCAAGCATTCCCTTTCCTGCCTCTCGCATTTTGGTTCCCATTCCACGCATTGCAATACCTAAAAATGCCGGGTTTTTTTCTTCAATCCATTTTCCGGTTTTTTCAAGACGATCTCCTAAAAGATTTCGCGTCGGCTTAAACACTGCGGCTCCACGCACCGCGCCTCCAAGGGCGAGATAGCTTCCTACGGCAAAGTCATGCCCGAATTTTGCCGCTTTTCCTCCTACCTGTTGAGCATAGACAATTGCAAACGCATAATATCCTACTAAGAAAAAGAAGCGGATAAGCCCCGCGTATCCTTTTACCGCGTTTGCGTCAACGTTGGAGTTGGCGTTGTTTCCCATTAAAATACGTGTATCAACGTTTGCCTGAAGTTTGTCCCGAAAATTATCTCCTAAACCTACTCCCACAATAGAAAATCCAACCAGAATAAAAAGCAAAAGAGTTGGAATGTTGGTTAGCCAGGTTAAATATTTTTTTGACCACTCTTCCCAATGACCATTGTTTTTGGGGCTTGCCCAAGAAATAATCGCAAGCGGTAAAATACCCACTAAAAATGAAACAATGAGAAATCTTCCCACAAACATGCCAGCCAGGATCATCATAATGGATGTAAATATGAAAAAAAGTACAAACGCAACTAAATGCGCAAAGATAAGCTGAGAGAGGCGGCTTGAAGATTCAGCAGAGGAAAGTTTTTCAACATCACCCTTAATTCCCGCAACAAGATTGTTATCACCAAACATTAAAAGCCCTGTATATATTGCAGTTCCAACCTGTGAGCAAGGTTCTCCACCAGGTTGAACTTTTTCGTTTTGTCCAAATGAACATGCCAATGATTTTGTTACTACATGTGAAACAAAAAATAGCTCTTTTGCGATAAAGAATGAGAAATTTATCAAAAGCGCAATAATAAGAAGTTTAAAAATCATTGGCTTTGCCGCAGAGTCGCGTCCAACAATCCACATAAACCCCGCATAAAGCGAAAAGAAAATAATCACCACATACGCGATATTTTTGAATGTTTCCCATAAGAACGGGGAAAGTGTCGCGCTATCAAATGGGTTCATCAACACAAACGTGTTGATTGCATTTGCCGATATTCCCCCAAGCCACCAAAACACATGACGTACTAAAGGAAGCACAAAATCCAAAAAATGCAGCATGCCATTTAAAATGCTCTGCCCGGCAGCATCTAAAATAGGTCTTCCAAATGCCGCTCCGCCAATAACTGCAATTGCACCAATACCAGCCGCAATTAAAAGCGGGGCAAGACCTCTATTTTTTATATGCTTTCTTTGTGTCATTTTAATTTTACGCGCCTTGGATTTGCAAACGGCGAAGTGATAAGCTCAAATACGTTCGCAAAAAACATTTTTGTCTTTGCAAATGCGTTTTTGATTGTTTGAATAACTGAAAATCTATTGCCTTGGGGGGCACGGGCGGAGAGTTCTTCGTCAATTGGAAGAAGAAGATCTTCTGGAATATTTCCAATTGCACCCTCTAAGGTTCCACTAAACGCAGATAACTGTTCTCGGGCCAAGCTAAGCGTATTTTTTGCGCTCCCGATATCTTTTTGTATGGCATTGATTTCTCCCTGAACGGCTACGGCATCAAGCTCGTTTGATTGCATAAGCTCAATAATGCGAGCATGTACTGCCTCAATGCGTGCGCTGTCTGTTCCGCGCAGGGTTTCTAATTCTTGCGTAATTTGCGCAACTCTATTTTGCTTGGTAATGAAGTCCGTGTTATCTATTTGAGTGAGCGCGTCAAGTGCACCAGATACTGCCGGAAGCATTGCATTTAAATATTCAGAAACGGGCATTTCAGGTGCGGTAACATTATTTGCGGCCGCATATTGAATTTGAGTATCCATCCATCCTCGTGACTGCGCAATTGTTTTTATTTTTTCGTATGCTTGTTTTTTCTTTGCAAGAAATTCCTTCATGGTGTGAATGTCTGCTGCTGCCTGCGGAGTCACCTCAAGGTCTTGCGAAATGAGCTCGCTTGATTTGTATATAACAGATAAAAGCGGCCCCTGCGTTGCCTGAAGCCCCGCGGGAGCCATATCTTGGTTCATAAAATGCGCAAAGATACCCATAAGGCGAGAAAAATTACTTCCATCGGTTTGATAGGTAAGAATATCTTCTTCGCGCACCGCCAAAAACGTATCAACATAATCAACATCCATATTGCTTATTTCAAAAAACGGAAAATTTTGTTTCGCAACAGATCTAAAAGACCCAATTCCGTACCCAGAGTCACCAATAATATCTAGGATGCCGCCATTGCCTGATTGAAACAGCGTTCCCATAACTCGGTTTTGCCCAAATGACATATAGGGAGAGAGGGTGCGCTGTACGGCTGTTTTTGTTGCTTGAATGTCTGACGCGATGCGCGATTGTTCTTGGGTGAGCGCAGTAGTACTTGCTTGGATTGCGGGATTTGTTTGTTGCAGAGAATTAAGACTATTATTAAGGGCTGTTAACTCTGCGCTGGGCAAGATTTCATTAAAGCTGTTTTGTAAAAGAGTAACTTGTTCCTCTGCATCGCCAAGCCGTTGCTCAATGTTTGCAAATTCATCCAGGACTGTCGGATCAATAACTAGCTCCAGTGTAGGGCCGCTTGGATAGTCCGGATGTGGGCTTTGCAGTTGGTCGCGAAAAGAATTTTTAATGGAAATAAGTCCGCGAAGTGATGATGCGGTGTTATCTAGGTCAACCGCAACTGTGTCAACTTGTTTTTGCACCTCGGGCCAAAGTACCTGACTTTCAAATTCGCCTCCCAAGGCAATTTGTGATTGATGGGCTTGCACACATGCATCATAAAATTTTCCTCCTCCTGCACCCGATCCGCGAGCGCCTTCGCACGCCTTTTCAGGGTCAACGTTGAGCGCATCGCTCCCCTGGCGTGGTTTTTCGGCAACCTTTTCAAATCCCTGGAACACACGGTTTATGTTTGAAAAAAGAAAATTACGAAACCATGACACAATCGGGTTTGGCGCATCGGGATTTTGAAGTTCGGCCATCATGCGATCCAAATCATTTGTTGCAACTTTACTGGCAATACCCGCAATGACTGTCGGAGGTGTTTCATCAAGCCATGCGTTAGTCGGGCAACTTTCTTTAGGTAGATTCGGATTTGTGGTGCATTTTCCAGATGGCCTGAAACCGGTTTGAATATCTGACCTGGCAGAAATTTCAGCCATGGCGGCGCTTGATTGTGCCATGCCTTGTAATCCCGATGCAAGGTCAGAGCATGCGGCTCCTTGCAGTTGCCCCACCAGCCCCTGGGTGATAAACGCAGTCATGTCCTCAAATCCGCTTGAAGTTTTTTGTTTAGGGCACTCGGGGTCTTGGGATTCCATTCCGGGCGTACAAATTCCATCATATTTCCAGCTTTCATCGGTCATGTCACCCCCGCCACTTCCCGCATCACCTGCTTGCGCAAGCATCCACCCTCTTCGGCTATCTGCCTGACTTACAACTTGCGCAAAAAACGGAACGCGGGAAAATAAATTGCGAAACGCGAGTTTTTTCCCATCCGATGGCCCCTTTGGTTTATAGGTAATAATAGTACCTTTATTTTTATCGTATTGAATGCTAACGTTTTCAGAAATACCCTCAACCGCACTCGTTGGACACGCCGCAACTTTTCCAATCACGCGTGTTGCCAAAAGTGATGCGCGCTGCTGAAACTCCGGATCTTTGTTTTGTCCTGAGACAGCCCCTGTTGTTCCGCGAATGGCGCTTTGAAAACACCCCATTGCAATTGGGTCTATGCAGCCGTTTTGGGCATATTGGAGCATCCCCACAAACGTACCGCTTAAAATATTCATCAGCATATACATATTGGGATCTTTAATTTGCAAATCCCCTATCAATTTTGCGATGCGCGTGGTGACAATATTGATGATTTTATAGATGATGTATTTTCCGGCATCCTTAAGTGCTTGCATCATCTGTTGCTTCATTTGTTCAACCTGTGTCTTTAAATTTTCAGAAAAAGATTTTCCCAGAGCGTTAATAGCCCCCTTGTCCCCTACTGGCACCTCTCCAGTGATCAATCCCATAACCGAAGAGATTGCAAGGTTGAGCGCAAAACTTTGAATTGCACTGCCTAAATTTTGGCTTGCGCCAGAGGGCATTGCAAGATTGGTCAAGTAAGGCGCGGCTGTTTCGCCGAGCGTGGGGTTTAAAACCGTAAGAGTATCGTTTGCAAGATTTCCCGGCGGCTGAACAAGAGTTCCATTTTCTACAATCCCAATTCCATCGGCTCCTTGGATAAAAGGAAGAAGAGTGATGCTTATGCGTGCGTATGAATTTGGAAAATTATTAAACCTATTTCTTCGAACCAAATCTCCAATGTCAATGGTAATTTGGGGCTTGTCATCAATGACAAAAGAATTGTCGTATGACTGTGTAATATCCACCCCATCTGCCTGAAGAGAAAAGTCAAGGGCAATTCTTTGTCCGTTATGGGTATTTTTATATTCAGGATTATAAAAAGGATTAGGAAAAGAAAAATAGGGATATTGATCCTGCCAGTCGGCGTTGCCCTCTAGTGCATCTAAAATACCCAATCCCGCACCGACCGCGTCCGACGCAAAACTACTTTGTGCGGACGCTAAAGATGGCGGAATAATGAGCGATGCAAGAATAAAAAAAGTAAACGTTTTTTTTATAAAGTTCATTTTTTAATCATAAGTGCAAGCGCTTGAGCTTCTTGGTCAATAAGTTGGTTTAAAAACGAATGTAAAAAATATTGATGATCCGCATCGGGCGATTTGCCCAGTTCCGTCAGAGCATATCCTTTTCCTGCAAACAAAGACACCCATACCACATGCACATTATAGAAACTGGGCGGCGGCTGGATGCGGGAGAGCGCAACCGCGCTTTGGCGGTACAGCGTTCCGGCTGAAGTAAGCGACGCGGGGGTACGTAAATTAAAAGAAACACCCTTCATGTTATCAACAACCGTAGTCATTTCTTTTACATATTCCGCGTTGCTTTTATGCTTGTTCGTTTTTATAGCATCAACAAGGGGGCTTGTTGCGGCAAGCGATCCCCGGTTGATTTCATCAACAATTGCGTTAAATCCTTTTGTTGCCTCCTCTATTCCAGCTTGCGCCTCTGTTTGAAGCGTTCCCTGTAATTTTTTGTATTCTTCAGGAAAAAATTCAAGTGCTAATTTTTCAGTTTCCCGATATGCTCTTTGCTCTGCTGCACTTTGTTGCAAAATACCCGCAAAGGCATCTGCGTTTTTATTTTTTGATGCAGGACTTTTGAAAAGTTTGAAAATTCCAAACAAAAGCGCAATGCCCGCGACGATAGAGATGAAAACAATAAGTTGCTTTTTTTTCATACAAGGATGTGCGGCCCTTGAAAAAGATGAAAGAGAGAGAGTTTCATCAAGAGAGCCGAAGAGAGGACTTGAACCTCCGACCTTTCCCTTACGAAGGGACTGCTCTACCAGCTGAGCTACTTCGGCACATATCACCATATGTGCAGATTCCGTCCACGATTTTCCGCTACTATCTAAAATAAAATCATGCAAATGCAAGCGTTACGTAATAATGCTTGTGTCAATGCGCCGCTTATAAAAATTATATACGTAAAATAAGCAGAAGCGTGCTAAAAATGCGCACAACCCACATTACCATCCGCTTGGAAAAATAATAACTTTTTCTCCGGGCTCTGAAAGATTAAATTTATCACGAGCTTCCTTTTGTATATTTTCTTGATTACGCAGATAAAGCGAGCGTTGTTTAAGCAGAGTATTTTCTTGGCGCAGGCGCGAAACATCCGATTGAAGAGTTGACAATTCTTGGCGAAGTGGTTCATTTTTATTTCGTTCTTTTACGTAAAGCACCGCAATACCAATAATAAGTAAAAACCCTAAAGCTGTGCGTATGGGATGATGTCTGCGCATAAATTATGAGCTTAAAAATATCGGAAATATTTGAAAAATAGGTTCATCTGCGAGATTGTCAATAGTGAGTAAATAGACCGCTATTTCTCCTTCATTGTGATTATAGGTGTTCCCTATGTGTTGCGCAAGACGAAGGACTTTTTGTTTTTTCTTTTCCGTGAAGTGATGGTGCGCTTTAAACGTGTCAGATCGGGAAAGCGCTTTCACTTCAAAAATACACAGCACCTTGTTTTTTTCTGCAACAATATCTATCTCACCAAAACTTCCTATCCGTACATTGCGCGCTATAATCTTAAATCCATGACGTACAATATGCGCCGCAGCAAGATCCTCTGCTTCCCTACCCGTTTTGTTCATCTTTTTCAGTAAAAGATTTTTTCATAAAGGAATTTTGATTTTTTGTCGTAAGAAGAGAAAGCGCATAGACGAGTCGCCAAAGAACATTTTGACTGATATTATCTTCTTGTTTTAAAAGATAAATATTCTTCCAAATTTCATATAAGTGCTTTTTTCTTCCATGTATCGGATATGCATCAAAGTGCCTCACAATAACCGCAAGATCATTTAAATTGGTAACGCGATAATATTCTGTCCGATTAATGTTGTCAGAGTTACTTGTTAGCTTGGATGCTTTCACGTGATAGATATTACCAACTCCAAAGAAATCCTTTATTTCTTTTAGCAGTAAGGCATCTGTGTGGGTTAAGCGAATAGCAAAATATAAGTTCACTCTTTTTTTGCTTGCTATGCTGTAGGTGAAAGCCGCCTCTCTTTCTGATATTCCGGTAATATACCAAGGATCTAATTTCATAAAAATAAGTGTTCCAATAGGAACATGCTTTTTGAGATTTGTAAATTGTGAAACATCCTATGTACATTATAGCACTCTGTATTATTGCGGTAATTGATTAATTTGATCGGTTTAGGTCAATAAATTAATAAAATACATAATCTGTTTCACGTGTAACAAGGGGTGTGTTTTAAGAAATAAATAGCTCCGCAAACGGCTGGTACTTCATTTGCGGCTTTGGACTACCCAAAACGCCGCGGTTGCTTACATCTCAGAGACCGTAAGATTTACCAGATGTAAATATTTTAAATATATAAAAATACACAATGTGTTACACGTGTGACAGAACACGTGTATTTTTAGGAATATGTTGCTTTAAAAAAATGAACAAATTGTTTCACGTGAAACATATTCTCCCATAACTTCTGCGAACTTCGGTAACATGCATTTTTAAAGGGCTAAAATCGTGAAACAATTACGCATATTCTGCGAACTTATGAAACATCCAATGTTTCACGGTTAAAGACAAGAATGAATTAAATTCTATGTTTCACGGTTTCATCGTGAAACATTTTAAAAACATTATTTTTTTAAAATCAGCTAAAAGATAAAAATATTTTATATTGGTACCGCGAAACAGTCCCAAAATGATGTTTTAAAAAAACATGAAACATATATACTTTATTTTTTACAATAGACACTATATTACACAGATAACCTATCAAATTTTTTATGATTTTTATGGCAAGGGAGGGTTGATTATTGTACGCTAGAAGTAAAAGCCCCTGGCGAGCAAGTGCCGGGGGCTTTTAGGTAATAGGGATAGAAAATTATTCCTTAGTAATGTGTCGGAGAAAATCCATAAAGGGATCTTTGAGCTCAGGATGAGTGAGCGCAATACGCACGTTTGTCTTCATGTATTCTAAAATATTTCCGCAGTCAAAGTAGGTGCCATTTTGAATTTCAACCGCATATGTCTTTTGTCCTTTTTTGCGAAGCTCATTTACGCCGTCAATATACACGAGTTCTTTCCCGTTTTGCACGGGAGCAGAAGAGAGGGCATCAAAAATATCCGGTGTGAACACAAACCCAGAAACCGTTGCAAGATGAGATGGACATGTATCGGGTCCCGGCTTTTCAATAAGATCGGTAATTTCAATCACGCCAGGCGCAACTTCGGGTCCTTTTGCAAATCCAAATTTTTTTGTATCTTCGGGATCTTCAGTTCGTATCGCTCCTAAAATTGTGCTTTGATATGTTTCGTATGCGGCAATAAGTTGTTTTGCGCGTGACGGGGAAGCGGTGATAAAATCATCTCCCCAAAAAACCAAAAACGGTTCATCGCCAACTGCACTGCGTGCCGCAAGAATTGCGTCTCCATTTCCACATATTTCTTTTTGGCGAACATAAATAAAATCTGCAAGTTCTGATATACGGCGAATTTCATAAAGTTCGTTTTTTTTATTATTTTTTTCAAGTTGTGCTTCAAGTTCCCAGTGCCTATCAAAGTGATCTTCAATAGCGCGTTTGTGCCATCCGGTTACCAGCACAATTTGAGTGATACCCGCATCAACTAATTCTTCAACTATATATTGAATGACCGGCTTATTAACCAAGGGCAACATTTCTTTTGGCATTGCCTTAGTAACTGGGAGAAATCGTGTCCCGTATCCGGCAACGGGCACAACCGCCTTTCGTATTTTTTTCATTTATACGGATTATAACTTGTATTGAAAACGCAACGGGCATTATGCCCGTTGCGTTTGGAGGCAAGCGTTTGGCGGTACCTAAGATGTATCGCTTCGCGAACGTAGCATTCGTTGAGGCGCCGCGTTTAATGCACTACTCCTTTACTACGAAGTTGATAATGCGATCTTGCGCAAAAATAGTTTTAAGTATTTTTTTGCCCTTCAAGTATATTTTTACCTTTGGAGATTTCATTGCTTCAGTTTTTATGTTTTCAAATGTCATATCCAAGGGAACTGAAAAGTCAAGGCGTTTTTTACCATTGACTTGAATGATAATCGTTTTAGATTCTTGTGCGAGATATTTTTTATTGACCGTTGGCCACGATGCGCTATCAAGGAGTGTTGTCTTCCCAAGCATATGAAAAAGTTCTTGCGCCGTATATGGAGCAAAAGGAAAGAGAATTTTAAGAAAATCAATAAAGGTATTGGGCGAGAGAGCTCCCTCGTCGCATTTTTTACGGAGCATATCACTGCACTCCATCATGGCAGAAATTGCCGTATTAAACTTAAGCGCGGGAATATCTTGACCTACCTTTTGAATGGTGGCGTGCAGTCCTTTCAAAAGGGCGTCGTCTTTTATTGAAGAAGGAACATTTTTTTTCTTTACATCTAACCCAATACTCCACACGCGGATCAAAAATCTAAAAATACCGCGAATACCTTCCTGCGCCCATGGCTTGGTATCTTCAAAAGGCCCCATAAACATCTCATACATGCGCAAGGTGTCTACCCCAAATTCTTTTGTAATATCATCAGGGTTAACCACATTTCCGCGGGACTTGGACATTTTTTCATGGTCTGGCCCTAAGATAATGCCCTGATTAACAAGCCTTGCAAATGGTTCGGGGGTAGGTACGTGCTTTGCATCATAGAGCACCATGTGCCAAAAACGCGCATACAGCAGATGAAGCACCGCGTGTTCAGCTCCGCCAACATACATCGTCACAGGAAGCCACGCCTTAAGGGATTCTTTTGATGCAAATACTTTTTTGTTTTTTGGATCAAGATAACGAAGATAATACCAGCAAGATCCTGCCCATTGCGGCATAGTATTTGTTTCGCGCGTTGCCTTTTTGTCGCATACAGGGCATTTTACCTCAATCCATTCTTTTATTTTTGCAAGCGGCGACTGTCCGGTTCCAGAGGGCTCATAGCTTTTAACGGGCGGAAGCGTAACAGGAAGATCTTTTTCGGGAACTGGAACAATGCCGCAATGAGGACAGCGAATCAGCGGGATGGGTTCTCCCCAGTATCGTTGGCGTGAAAATACCCAATCACGCAATTTGTAATAAATATGCTTTGTCGCGATACCCGAAGACATCAGTTGCTCCCCGATTTTTTCAATTGCTTCTTGCGAGGTAAGGCCTGTAAATTCTTCTGAATTTTTAAGCACCCCATAATTTTCATGGGGGACGTCCTTGCCCGCAATAACCTCTTCAATGGAAAGATGAAATCGCGTTGCAAATCGATGATCCCGTTTGTCGTGAGCTGGCACTCCCATCACAGCACCAGTTCCATAGTCAAAGAGTACATATTCGCTCACCCAAACCGGGATGCGAATTTTAGTAAACGGATGCACGACATACGAGCCCGTGAACACTCCGCTTACCTCATCGCTGCTGCGCCGTTCTTTTGCTGTTCTTTTTTGTGCGTTTTCAATGTAATTTTCGGTGATAAAATAATAGTCGCCTTTTGCGATTTTCAGGGCCATCTGATGTTCAGGCGCAAGTACTAAGAATGTAACTCCAAAGAGTGTGTCAAGGCGAGTGGTAAATACAGAAATAGTATTTTCCTTATCTTCTGTTTTGAATGTAATTTCATATCCTTCGCTTTTTCCAATCCAGTTGCGCTGAAGTTCCTTGATTGATTCGGGCCACCCTAAACCATCAAGTCCCTCAAGAAGACGGTCGGCATACTGCGTGATTTTAATGTGCCATTGAGAGAGCATGCGTGTTTCAGTTTCCGATCCGCAGCGATCGCATCGTCCTCCGACAACTTCTTCATTAGCAAGACCTGTTTTACATGAAGGGCAAAAATTAATTGGAGATTCCGCTTCATACACAAGCCCCTTTTTATACATCTGTAAAAACATCCATTGGGTCCAGGTGTAATATGCGGGATCGGTTGTTGAAATTTCACGTGACCAATCATATGAAAAACCCATTTTTTTGAGCTGTTTTTTCATCAACTCAATATTTGTCGGCACAAACGACATTGGATTTTTTTTCATTTTGAGCGCATAGTTTTCTGCGGGGAGCCCAAACGCATCCCATCCCATCGGATGGAGCACTTGGTGTCCTTGCATGCGATAGTAGCGCGAGAGAATATCTGTTGCCGTATATCCTTCGATGTGTCCGGTATGAAGCCCGGATCCTGAAGGATAGGGGAACATGTCAAGGATATAGGTATTTTTTTTACCAGAAGTTTTTTTTACTTTCCAGGGAGCGTATTTTTTTTCTTCCCAGATCTTCTGCCACTTCTTTTCAATTTTTTCAAAATCGTATTTCATATCTTACGTTGAAGATTATAAGTAAGATACCGCTAGCGTACAATAGGCATCATACGCGCGTCCTGAGGGTATTTTTATAGAATTTTAGATTTATAATCTTTATATATTGGAAGCTCTACATCATGTCTTCTTTAAAACACATCGCAGACTTTGAGTTACATTGGGAAACTTTAAATCACTTAGATCATCCGTACGGAGATACTATGTGGCATTTGTTTTGGGGGGTGGTGTCGGGAGCATCTTTGGTGTATGCGATTGTGGTGAAAGATTTTCTTTTTTTAATTATTTCGCTCTTTGGAGCTATATTCTTTTTTCACCCTGTTTTTTATGAAGAAGAGAAGTTATCAATTGTACTAAACAAAGAGGGGGTATTTATAAACAAACGGTTCCATCCATGGACCGAGTTTGAGGGATTTGAAATTTTTGAAACCGATCATCGCGAGTATTTATATTTTTTACCGAAAACAGCATTTCGGTTTGGATTTGGGATTATGATGCCGCTGAGCGATTATACACCCCTTGATAAAGTTCGCACTACGTTGCGGCAATTTTTGGATGAATATGAAGATTCACTCTCGTACCTTGATCGGTGGTACGTTTCGATCTTTCGATAATCGCGGCGCCGATTAGGTGCCGCAAAACGCTTACGGTGTTCGCTTTAGCGATAAGCCGTTTGCGTTGCCATCGCGGCGCCGATTAGGTGCCGCAAAACGCTTACGGTGTTCGCTTTAGCGATAAGCCATTTGCAAAACGCTTACGGTGTTCGCTTTAGCGATAAGCCGTTTGCGTTGCCATCGCGGCGCCGATTGCTACGTTCGCCTTGCGAAAGTAGCGATGATATCGCGTAGCGATACATCTCAGGTGCCGCAAGCTGTTATTGTGAAGTAATAACAGCGCCTAATATTTTTAAAATTTATCTACAAAAATATTTTTAAATAAATAAAAATAAATTACTGATTTATTTGATTTTGAATTTGACTTTGAATAACCGTGAGGGCGGTGTCTGCAATTGCTCCCACGAGTCCACCCGATGTTCCCATACTGGTGATAGTATAGAGCTCAGGAAGACAAATGGGCCCAACTGCAGTGGGAACCCAACAACACCCACCGGGGAATACCTGTCCAACAACATTATTGCCGACAATTGGCTGCCACCATTTGTATAAAATTGCTCCCCACGGAAAAAGGTAAAACCCAGTCATCTGAGGGGCAGTAAGGGGCCCGGCAATAAAAAGATCAATTCCATTCACACAGTAGTACCCCGTAAACACAATGCGCCCCCCAAAGTCCCTTCCTGGAATGGCAAGAGCAGTATGGGCAAAAAGGAAATTGAATGTGAAGGCAAGAATAAAAATTCCCAAGACAAAAAAAGAAGCGCGTTGACAATTCATGGTATATGGTGCGCCCGGCAGGGATCGAACCTGCGACGGCCAACTTATAAGATTGGTGCTCTACCACTGAGCTACGGGCGCTTCACTCATAAATGCACACGCATCAGTTATACTCGCCCTCGCTCACTCGCATCAAAGATGCTCGTACCATGCCCGCTCGGGCTGCGCGGGTTTCTTTGTGCATTTATTCGTTCAAAAAATAAGAAGTAAGATTATTTTAAATCTTAAATTTGAAAATCAAAAATTTTGTGCTTCGTGCTTTGAATTTCGTGCTTAAATTCTTAATTTTCAAACCGAACGTCTACTTTTTTGAATGATTCAGAGGAGACCCGCGGAATGCGGATGGTTAAAATGCCGTTTTTGAGAGCCGCTTTTATGCGGTTTGGATCAACGTCTCGGGGGAGCACAATAGTTCGGGCAAAGGGACCCCAGTAGCACTCTCGATACAGATATTGTTCCGCACGCGCAGGATCGGGAGGAAGTCGTTTTCCGCGAATCACAAGCATATCGCCGTGCACGAGAATTTCAAGGTCTTCCATAGTGACCCCGGCAACGGTTGATTGCACAATAAGATCAGTGTCGGTTTGGAATACATCAATGCTCAACTGTCCTTCTTCTTGCTCAAGATTTATTTGGTGTTCGTGAAAGTTTTGGTCCATGGGGGTTTGTGTTTAAAAAGAATGTTCCGAGGGTAATTGTTTTGATGTATGGCGAGGAAGCGAGCGTGCCTTTATGAAATCAAATTCCTTTAAGACGATAAAAAATACTGCCCACAAAATAGGAAAGACATACAGCATGGCGTCTTGTTCAACGATATACATATTATAAATAAAGTGTAACAGTATCGCAACGATAATACTGAAGACAAAGGGAAGCACGCGGCGAAGCTTCAAGCTCTCCGCAAACCCGAATCCAATTAAAACTGATGCAAGCATGTGTAAAAAATTTGCGCTTAACGCTCTCATGAGGGCAACAACCATAACGAGCGTAACTGATGATGACGCAAGGGTATAGAGTCCAAAAAAATTTTCTAAAAAAGAAAAACCAAGCGCCGCAAATCCCATATACACCATCGCATCAATCGGTTCATCAAATGCGCGCCGCGTAAAAATAAAAAGTGCAATGGGAAGAAACTTGAACACCTCCTCGATCACCGAACTGTAAAAGTAATAAAGAAAAGGAGCCGTGTGACTACTGAGGCCAAACTGTTCTAAAGAAAGCTCTGCGTAAAAACTTAAAAAAACCGCAACTCCTCCAAGTAAGAATGAAAGCGCGGTTAACGATCGCGGTTCAGGATGGGGATCTTCTTTGAGAATAAACCAGAACCAACCCAAAACAGGAAGAAAAGAAAAGAAAAATATATAAAAAAAATTTATAGCTTGGTTGGCCACGGTTGGGTAAATAATGGAAGGTGCTTTTTTTGTAATTTTTGTGCGAGCGCGTCAGTGACAAACGGCATAAAGGGATGAATAAGTTTGAGCGATTGCTCAAGTACCTGCATCAGAATCTTTGGATCATTGGTGGTATCTCCTTTGCATGATTCAACATATACATCGCAAAAGTCATGCCAAAAGAATTCATACAGTAATTTTAGCGCATCTGAAAATTGAAACAACTGTATGTGTTTCTCAACGCGCAGTTTTGTAGCATTAAATTGCGCAATGATTTTTTTATCAGCCAAGCTTTGCTTGCGCTGCGTTGGAAGGGTGTCCTTTTCAGATGCCTTGCTCCGCATGCGCTGCATAGCAGAAATTTCATCTGCGCGCAT
>LCBW01000002.1 GCA_000997465.1 Parcubacteria group bacterium GW2011_GWC1_41_7 | reverse complement strand
CGCTCTATAGCGCAGATGATCCTATTAGTGCATACCATGAATTTGAAAAACTTGCAAACGAATAATTTTTCGTGGAACGATGATATAATGGAGATATGGCTGAGTCGTTTAAGGAAAAACGGGTACAGTTTTTAAAAGGGCAGCAACATATTTTTTTAGAACGTTGCCAACAAGCATTGGATTTTACAAACATAGAATTAGCTTATTTTTTAGGAATTCATCAAAGAACTCTCTTAGATTGGAAAAGAGAAAAATTTTTATGTACACTCACTGCTTTAAAAAAACTACAAAAAGTAACGGAAATTCAATTGCCTAAAAACATTGTTATAAAAGAGCAGTATTGGTATGCAAAAAAAGGAGCAAAAAAAGGAGGCATTGCGGCATATAAAAAATATGAGGGTATTGGAGACCCTGAAATAAGAAAAGAAAGATGGAAAAAGTGGTGGGATGAAATAGGAAAATATAGCGCGAATCCTCTTTTTATTGCAAAGGATTTTTTTCAACCGAGTTTTTCTGAGAACCTTGCAGAATTTGTTGGCATTATGCTTGGGGATGGAGGTATTACCCATTATCAAATTACCGTTACGCTTCATGAGAAAGATGACGCAGACTATATTGTTTTTGTTTCGCAATTGATGAAAAATCTTTTTAAGGTTACACCTAAGATTTACCGCAATCCAAAGTCATCAGTAAAAGATATTGTTATATCACGCAAGAATTTAGTTGATTTTTGCATTGATCATTTAGGCTTAAAAAAAGGGAATAAAGTAAAACAACAAGTTGATATTCCTAACTGGATAAAAAATAACCCTGTTTTTTATAAGGCCTGCGTGAGGGGACTTTTTGATACTGACGGATGCGTTTTTGATCATCGCTATAAAGTAAGAGGTACTCAGTATACCTATAAAAAATTATGCTTTACGAGTTATTCTGAACCCCTGCGATTGTCCATTTTTTCTTTTTTGAACGAGAATCATTTACATCCACGTTTACATGGAATGCATGATGTAAAAATAGAGGCGCAAAATGACGTAAGGAAATATTTTTTATTTGTTCAATCGCATAATTCGAAACATCTGAAGCGGTGGTATAATTGCGGTAATAAAAGGAGAGATGCCGGAGCGGTTATCGGGATGGTTTGCTAAACCATGTCGCGAAAGCGACACGTGGGTTCGAATCCCACTCTCTCCGCCAATTTTCACTTTTTGTGAAATCGTAAGAAACAGCCTCGGCGCGTTGCGCCTCGGCATGGTATTTTTCTACCAGATGTCCAAGGTTGAACTCAAGTAAAATAAGGGTTTTTACACCTATAACCCTTATTTATTTTGGGAATGGTTACATCGTATGTAGTCAAGTCATATGAAACGTATATTTTGACAAATATATTTTTTTGGGTATAATATACTTAATTAGTATGTATACAAAATACTTTTTGTATACCATAACTCGGACCTCATAGAAACGTCATACCCGTATAGTTTCTTTTTAAAAGAATCGAAAAAACGTGTTGTGACCAGTAGGAATCGGGTTACAACATGTTTATGGATAAACAACAAGAATACGCGCATTTTGATGCGCTTGGTGTAAGCGATGCGCTACAGGCAGTGCTTGCAAAAGAAGGAATTACTATTCCTACTCCTATTCAACAACAGGCAATTCCGCCTATTTTGTCCGGATCGGACGTGATGGGCATTGCCCAGACCGGAACCGGAAAAACACTTGCGTTTGGACTTCCGCTACTGCAGCGTATTTTAGAGACTGAAAAAAAAGGGCTGATTGTTGTTCCGACCCGCGAACTTGCCGTTCAAGTGCAAGCGGCCTTGCAATCGTTTACGTTTGCGACAGACATTCGCACAGCAGTTTTAATTGGCGGCCAGAATATTGAAATTCAAATCCGAGCGCTTCGTAAAAATCCGTACATCATTGTTGCAACTCCGGGGCGACTTATTGATCATATGAAGAAAAAGACAGTTGTGCTTGATAAGGTAGGCATGCTCGTTTTGGACGAGGCAGACCGTATGCTTGATATGGGATTTGCTCCGCAGATTAAAATTGTACTTCACGCGTTATCAGAGGATGTTTCACAGGAGTGCTATTTGGTACAGCGCGATGCAAAGCTCACGCTTTTAGATCATGTGCTTCGCAATAACGAGGGTTCGGTTTTGGTATTTGCGCAAACAAAATACGGTGTGAAAAAAATAAATGCGGCGCTTCAATGGATGGGATACAAGTCAGCTGAAATTCATTCAAACCGCTCGCTTTCCCAACGCCGCGAAGCATTGGAGGGATTCAAGAAAGGAACATATCGTATTTTAGTTGCAACGGATGTTGCAGCGCGCGGTATTGATGTATCTGATATTTCATTTGTAATTAATTTTGATATTCCGGAAAACCCCCAAGATTACGTGCACCGCATCGGACGCACCGGAAGAGCAGGAAAACAGGGGCGTGCCATATCGTTTGTGGCTCCGACTGAAAAAAATATTGTCAGAACCATTGAGTTTTTGATCAAGAAACCGATTGAGGTAAAAGATTACGGACACTTTAAAAACGACCCAACACTTCCGGTTATTCCGGCAACCATTCATTTGCAACGGGGGGGACCCCGAAGGCCCCGTCCCACAGGAGCGTTTTCGGGGAGCCGCAGACCTACGACCGGGTATCGTCCCGGGTATAAGGGATCTTCAACTCCTCGTAAACCGGCATCAACATCTAAACCTCACTCTCACGCGCCGTTTTCAGCGCGTTCATTTCGTTCTCGCGGACCGCGGATGCCCCGCAGGCCCTAAGATTTTAAAATTTTAAAAAGAACAATTGCACGAGGCTCCTTTCTGGGGCCTCGCATGCGGTATGAAATAAACAGTATTGCGCGTGCGTATTATAAGTAGAAGGAACGTTAAATTTGTTTACTGGTTAAGCAGGCGTTTCAAGGGTCGAGAATAAATACATTAAGTTGAAAAAAATCTATACAATGAAAAAAAGTTTGTTTATTTGGCTTTTAGGTATCGCACTTTTTGCAGGGGCTTTATTTATCGGTACGCTCCCAGCGTCTGCTGCTTCATTTGCCGGCAACATGATGGGAGGAAGGGGCATGTATGCGGGGATGTCGTTTGTGCAATCGCAAACAGATCGAAGCACAATTGAAAGCGCTCTTTTGAAAGGTGATTACGAGGCATGGAAAACTGCGATGCAGAGCGGAAATCAAAAAGCGGTATCCGCTATCACGCAAGAGCAGTTTAGTGCTATGGCAAAGCGGGTGCAAGATATGCAGGCAAAACGTTTAGCAGTGGACACAGCGATAAAAAATAAAGATTATGATGCGTGGAAAAATGCAGTGGGGACACAAAGTCCTATGACGCAAAAAATTACCGCAAGCAACTTTAACCGTTTTGTGCAGATGCAAGAATTATTACAGCAAGCACAGGTAATTGGACAAGAGCTTGGCGTTGGACCCGGCATAGGCATGGCAGGCCCGATGCACTTTGGTTTTGGTAGGTAACGGTATTACATAGCGTAAACGCGCATCACGCCCTGCGTATGTATTGCAGAGCGTGTTTGCGTACGGCAAATTTTTGCCCTGCATATCGAATACAATGTATACAAAAGAACATGTCAGATATTCTTCATACACAAAAAGACGAAGATATAGCAAAAGCAGTCCAATGCGGAGATGCAGATGCGTTTACTGAGCTTGTACGAAGATACCAACAACCTCTTTTTCGCTTTGCTCACTCACTCTTGCGGGATTATCACAGCGCGCAAGATGTTGTACAAAATGCTTTCTTAAAAGGATTTATAAATATCAAATCGTTTGATGTTCAACGGTCATTTTCCAGTTGGATATATCGCATTGTACGCAATGAAGCAATTTCACTTTTGCGGAAACAAAAACGTACTGTTGCAATCCCTGCTCATCTTGACGTACACGATGAATCCGTTCATATTGAAAGAGACATTGAAAGGCAATTTACCGCGGCTCATATTCATGCGTGTATACAAGAAATGCCGATTTTATACGCAGAACCAATGGTTTTATATTTTTTAGAAGAAAAATCTTATGAAGAAATAAGCGATATTTTACGAATTCCTATTTCAACGGTCGGTACCCGTCTTCGTCGGGCAAAACAATTATTGCAAAAATCATGCCAGAACAAAACAATCATATCAATGTAGAGCGTCAGGTTATGGAAAAAATAAAAAAAGGCGAAGTCACGATGCGCCCGAAAATTTATTTTGTATGCGGGTCACTTGTGCTGTTTTTAGGCGTTGCGGCAACAACGGTGTTTGCTATTTTTTTTACCAATATCACTCTTTTTGCTTTGCGTGCCATAGGACCATTTGACAGCATGCGCCTTGCGTTTTTATGGAGTGTCTTTCCTTGGTGGGCTCCAGTGATTGGAATTTTGGGGATTGCCTTGGGGATCATTCTTTTGAAACAATATGATTTTTCATATAAGCGCAGTCCTTTGTGGATTGTTTTGGGATTTTTAATCGTGGTGTTCCTTTTTGGGTGGATGATGAGCCGCAGTGTGTTGAATCAACGCCTGTATATGCGAGGACCTCAATTCATGCGCCGAGTGTACCATGAGCGCATGATGGAAGAGGGGTTTCGACGTTTCCCCATACGGGGCTTTCAATTTTTGGAATCTACGTCGGCGCCTTTTTTGATGCCCCATCCTGGACCGTTTATTCCAGGAAGGTAAACCTTGTACAATGTTATGGATATGAAAAAAAAGAGAGTTGTGGTAATTGGAGGAGGAACGGGAACGTTTACCGCTTTGACCGCGCTCCGGCCGCATGATTTTGATCTGTCTGCAATTGTTGCAATGACCGATGATGGGGGATCAACAGGACAGTTGCGCGATGAGCTTGGAGTGTTACCGCCTGGAGATCTGCGGCAAGCGTTGGTTGCGTTATCTGATTCTCCAAAAGTGATGCGGGATCTTTTTACCTATCGGTTTTCTGGAAAAGTTTCGGGCGGACTTTCTGGGCATAATTTTGGAAATCTTTTTTTGTCAGCGCTTGAAAAAGTAACAGGGAATTTTGAAACTGCGCTTAATCAAGTGCATCAGGTTTTGCATATCCAAGGAAGGGTTATCCCGGTTACACTTGATCACGTCCAACTTATTGCAAAAACAAAATCAGGCAGGCGTATTTTAGGAGAGCATTCAATAGGGGATGGGTGGTTTACTGGAAAGGATCCACTCAAGAGTATTGCACTTCGACCTAAAGCGCATGCATACTCTGGAGCGCTGTCAGCTATAAAAAATGCTGATTATATTGTGATTGGACCGGGAAGCATTTTTGGCAGTTTATTGCCGAATTTTTTAGTTGAGGGTATTACGCAAGGGCTTTCAAAAACAAAGGCAAAGATTATTTTTGTCTGCAATTTAGTTAATAAGTATGGAGAGACCGATGATTTTTTAGTTGAAGATCACGTTCAGCTTTTACAGCAGTATGTGGGCGAGGTATTTGACGCGGTGCTATTTAATACTAAAATTCCAGACGTGAAATTGCTCCGCAAATATCGGCACGAAGGAGAGCTTATCCCCGTTCCAACGCAAAAGATTTTTTCTCAACAAGGCGTTCAATTTTTTGGATACCCTATGATTTTTGGGGGAAAAGTACAAGATAAAATAAAAAAAGAGCATTTTATCAGACATAACCCGGTGCTTTTGGGGAAGGCGCTTATACATACTTTTGCATTATTGAAGTAATTTCTTTATACTGTGTAAAGATAGCAAAACTGTACAGATTGTCTCCGTACAGTATTTATTGCATTGTGCAATTTTTTAGATACAGAGTTTATATGAGCAATCAAGATATTCAAAAATTAGATTTTGAAAAATTAGGAGGAGTTATCCCAGCAATTATTCAAGACTCTGTCTCGAAGGATATTTTAATGCTTGGATTTATGAATAAGCAGGCAGTTGAAATGACTCTTGCAGAAAAACAGGTTGTTTTTTGGAGCAGAACGCGAAAATGTATTTGGAGAAAAGGGGAAACATCGGGACACTTATTGGATGTGGTGTGCGTAACCCCTGATTGCGATTTTGACACCTTACTTATTCAGGTAAAACCAAACGGAGTAGTGTGCCATACCGGGAAACGCTCATGTTTTGAGCCATTTTTATGTATGGGTGAAGACGTAGAAAAAAGAACTATTTAGGGGCATATTTTGCTGTGTATTTTGAGAGGGTACTTATCATAAAGGATAAAAAGCCCTTATTTTATAGCTTTTTTTTCTTATTTGCAGTTTATTTTTTATGCTATAATCACTAGTGCATTATCATGACAATAAAAACAAAAGAAAAAATTATCGGTTCAGCAACACCAAGCTTGAAGCTCAAAATGGAAGTTGTTGAATTTGATGCATTGCATAAGCCGCTTGGCAGGTTGGCAACAGACATTGCAAAAGTATTGCGGGGAAAACATCGAGCCGATTACTCACCGCATATGGATTTTCCTATACATGTAAAGTTGAAAAATTGGGACGGTATTGTATTTACTGGCAGTAAATTTAAAGATATTGTTTTTAAAAAGGGTACTGGCTATATCGGGCATATAAAAGAGCGCAAACTTGAAGACGCTTGGAAGATGAAGCCGCTTTGGGTTATTCAAAAAGCAGTATCTGGAATGCTTCCAAAAAATAAACTTCGCGATCGTCGATTAAAAAGAATTTCTTTGATTCCATAATTTTTTTACTATGAATATTCGAGATAATCGAAAAAATGAATTACTGCTCGATAAGGAAGAAGAGCTTGCTGGAGCAGAAAATCTTTCCGAGGAAGAGGCAGGAGATGAAGTTTTTGATATTCCTGCAATTGAAAAAGGGAAATATGTTGAGGGTATTGGACGCAGAAAAGAATCAAGCGCGCGTGTCCGTTTATGGGCAAATACAGACAAGGCGGTTATGGATATCAATGTGAACGACAAATCATATACTGATTATTTCCCACTTCTTTATTTACAAAAAACAGCGGATGCGCCTTTGCGAAAATTGCGAGTGTTTGATGCGTATAAAGTTACAGTAAAAGTTTCCGGGGGCGGTTCCCGAGGACAATCTGAAGCAGTACGGCTCGGACTTGCGCGAGCGCTTTTAACAGTCAATCCGCAATGGAGAGCCCGATTTAAAAAAGCAGGATTTTTGACTCGTGATCCAAGGGTAGTTGAGCGCAAAAAATATGGACTTCATAAGGCACGACGAGCGCCACAGTGGAGCAAGCGGTAGAACAATAGTTTAAAATGAGGGAATAGTTCTTTTTATATTGCACGATGCCATTTTTGAGTACTTGTTTTCTTATAGTAACAGCAACGCGTAAAAAATATATGGAGCACACGTTTAAAAAATGGGACTCTCGATTGTTTTTCTTTATTCTTTTATTTACGATATGGGGAGCGGTCACATTTTTTAGCGTTTCTTCTCCTATCTCACAAAGAGATTATGGGAATTCTTATGCCTACGAGCTTTCATTTTTATCAAAAAATGTGCTCCTTGGTACGTGTGCGTTTTTAATTTTTTCATTTCTTTCTTGGCGTAGTTTGCGAAAAATTTCGTTGCCGCTTTTTCTTCTTACTTTTTTATTTGTGTTGGGTACATTCATTCCGGGAATTCAATTGGGGGGCGAGAGTGCTCACCGTTGGGTTAATCTTGGATTTATTTCTTTTCAGCCGTCAGAATTTTTAAAATTTTCCTTTTTGTTGTGGTTTGCATTTTTTATTCCCCAGATACGGCGCGAATTTCAATCATCTGTGCATAAGGGGCTTGTGGTGATTGGTATCATATCGCTGGTCTCTTTATTTGTATATTTACAGCCAACGCTTTCTACCTTGCTTATTATGTGGGTTTCCCTTATGGTTGCCTATATATCGCTTAAACCTAACGTGCAAGAACTTATGCCATTTTTTATCGTGATTGGAATTTTTTTGGTATTTAGCTTGTTTTGGGGATATCGGGTTGACAGAATCACTTCATTTTTAAGCGGAGGAAGCACTGAGGTTGATTATCAAAAAAATCAATCACAGCTTGCGGTGGGATCGGGGGGATTACTCGGTAAGGGCTTGGGAAATTCAAAAGTAAAGCTTATTGGATTGCCGCTTATGATTTCAGATTCTATATTTTCTGTATATGCCGAAGAGGTTGGATTTATAGGTTCAGTCGCCCTCATTGGCGCATGGCTTTTTTTTATTTGGCATATTGTTCAAAAAGCAGAGCGCTCACGAGATCAGGATAAGCGTTTTTTTGCGTACGGAGTTGCGGCGTGGCTCTCCTTGCAAGCATTTATTCACATTGCGTCAAATATTGGAGTGATGCCCACCACGGGTATTCCACTTCCATTTTTCAGCTATGGGTCGTCAAGTCAAATTGCGCTTATGGCCGCATTAGGAGTGATAAATGGCTTAGAATATTCTTAAAGGAAACATAGCATGAGAGATACTATACGTCTTGCATTAACCGGAGGAGCAACGGGCGGACATTTATACCCGCTTATTGCAATTGCAAAGGAATTTAAAAAACAGTCGTCCGCACGCGGATGGACGATTGATATTTCATACATCGGGGGGGCGGTCATGAACGAGAAGATTCTTGAAAAAGAACAGATCACGTATCATACTATTGCATCATCAAAAATACGAAAATATTTTTCCCTTCAAAATATTGTTGATGTATTGAAATTTCCCGTTGGATTTTTTCAGGCGCTTTTCAAACTGTATGGCATTATGCCCAATGTATTATTTTCAAAGGGGGGTCCGGGAAGCGTTCAGGTGGTATGCGCGGCATGGCTTCTTCATATTCCGATTGTAGTGCACGAGTCCGATTCAATTCCGGGCAGAGGAAATCGCATCAGTGCACTATGTGCGTCGCGCATCGCTATCAGTTTTGAAAAAGCTAAAAAGCATTTTCCGGCAAAAAAAACTGCGCTTATTGGCCAACCCATTGATCCGGATTTTGATCGGTATCAGGTTACAGATGATGATTACAGCACATTTCATTTAGATAAGACGCGAAAGATTATCGTGATACTTGGAGGGTCCCAAGGGTCACAAAAAATAAACGAAATTGCATCAGAAGCTATTCCCGAGATGTTGCGCTACGGGCAAGTCGTGCATCAAACAGGGGCGGCGCATTTTCAAGATATCCATTTGGTTGCGCAAGGATATATCTTAGATCAAATCCCAACACGCAAAGGAGATTATCATCCATACGGATTTATTCCGCACGAATATCTCATCACGCTGTTAAAAATGGCGGATGTTGTTATATCGCGCGCAGGATCAGGAAGCATTTTTGAAATTGCAGCGGCTGGAATCGCGAGCATATTAGTTCCTATTCCTGAGCGAACCGCAGGAAGACACCAAATTGAAAATGCGTATGAGTATGCTGATGTGGGCGCATGTGTTGTTATTGAAGAGGGTAATTTAACAAAACATATGCTTGCGACTTTTACAAAAAAGATATTAGAAGACGCGGGTATGCGCGATAATTTAAAAGCAGCGGCTAAAAACTTTGCAAAGCCAGATGCGGCTGCGCAAGTGGTTCGAGAATTGATATCGTTAATAGTTTCACAACAGAAATGAAGAAAAAAGATTTATGGTTTTTAGGTATTTTGGTATTGGGGTGGGTTTTGTTATACCTATTTTCTATGACACCACAAATTGCCTTTATCAAGCATCCGAGCCCCGAAACAAGTCAATTCATTTATAAACAGAATTTACCCCTTATTTCCTTGAGTTTTTTGTGTTTATGGGCTTTAAATCTTGCGTTAGGGCGGCTTCTCAAATCAAAAATTTTTGATAAAATAAACACAGTGGTTTTTGCTTTTTTGGTGTTATTTATCGGGTATCTTTTATACCTTAATTTTTAAACACGCTCTCTGCGTCATTTTATTTTGATCGCAAGGGGAGCAATACACACATACTATGATTGCGGTTATTGAAACGAGTGGCAGGCAATATATCGTTGAAGAAGGGAAAAAGATTGTTTTACAGCGCGTGAAAAAGCGAAATGGAGATGCTGTTGTTTTCGATAAAGTACTTCTTATTTCGGGAACAGGAGCTTTTGAGGTGGGGAATCCTTATCTTTCAAAAGCGAGCGTAACGGGGAAAATTGTACGCGATACTAAAAAGAAAATAACAGTTTGGAAATTCAAATCAAAAGTACGATATCGTAAGAAAAAAGGATATACTAATAACTATAGCGAGGTGCTCATTGAGAGCATTAAACACTAGAAAGTAGTATATAAAAAAATGTTATGGCACGTTTATTTTTTATTTAAGATATTTTCTGATATTGCGCGTATGTTCGACAAATGTTTTTGCAAAAATTGTTTTCCCATTTTTATTAGTGAGATAATACCAAAATTGCGAAGGTTGCGGTTCAAGAGAGGCAGTCAGCGCCCATACGCTTGGATTTGATATGGGGGTTGGAGGGTATCCGCTTATACGATACGTGTTGTAGGGAGTTGCGGTTTTTAATTGAGAGGAAGACACGGCCCAACTGCAGGGGTACGCAATACAACGTTCATATGCCGCAGTTGAATCAACCTCAAGGCGCTTTCCGGAGGTAATGCGTTTTTCCAGTATTCCTGCAACAATTTTCCCGTCTTCCAATTGGCGCACCTCTTTTTCGATAATAGATGCGAGAATAAGTTTTTGATACAAATTTTCATCCGCATGCTTGAGAATTTCAGGAAGGAATTTTTTATTAAAGTTTTTCAAAAATTTTTGAGCGATTTCAGTATTTTTTTCTTCGGGAAAAAATTCATACGTATCAGGCGCTAAAAATCCCTCCAAGGGAGTTGAAGAAGAAAAATATTTTAGTAGTTCGCTTTCGGGAAAATCAGCAAGGCGTAACGTGGAAAAATTTACCTTGAGTCCATTTGATTTCAAAATATCCTGTATTTCAATAAGCGTTAAGCCCTCGGGAATGGTGACAGAAATTCCTTCGCCGCCCTTCGTAAGCGTGTTGGATAATTTTTGAAAATCAAGCGATCCTTCAAATACATATTTACCGGGCTTGATGGTGAGAGCTCTATCGGTTGCTCCAAGATATAGGCGGAAAAAAAATGCAGAACGCACAATCCCTTCACGCTCGAGCGTGTTTGAAATTTCACGCAAACTTGTTTTGGGAGCAATGTATAGTTCTTTTCCGGGGGAAGGGAGGAAAACTGGAACCATTGTCTGATATATTGAATAAATTCCGATTATCAAGACAAAAAAAATAGTCACGACATACGGATAGAGTTTCAGTAATTTTTTTAAGAATTCTTCTTGAGCCATTGAGATGTTATGCGTTTAAGATATACAAAAGAGGAGCGTGTCGACGCGTCTATGCATGCTCGTACAATCCTTTTTTCTGTATTTGAGGTGCGAATATGAATACGTCCGATGTATGTTTTTTTATCGTGAATAATTATTTCATAGCCATCAAATTGTTTTATTGTAACCGAAAAATTTTTTTCCCAGAGCCGCGAAAATTCAGCAATTGCGGTATGTGTGTTTGTGTGTTTCAGCATCACATCATAGCGTTTTGCAAAAAATGGATTATCTATAAGATGCTTGGCCATATCGTGTTTTTCTGAAAATTGGAGCAGTTTTAAGGGCATCAGAAGCGGCGCTTCGGTTTTTAGTTCTTTAAAAAAATAAATATGATGTGAGTACTCCATGGCAAAATCAAGATGTTTTTTATTGTATGCGTCTTTGAAGTTTTTGTGTCCGGTTTTTATGAAAAAAAATGATTTTTCCGGGAATTTTTGTATAAGCGCATTGCTTACATTTTTAGGAATACCGATTTTTTTATAGGATGTATTTTGCAAAAGAATATAAAAAACATCTTCGGGAAGCAGTAATTTTTTTTTGTAGGAAATAAATACCCGATCACCATCATAATCAGAGGTTATATTCCATAGAGATTTTTTTGAAAGGGAAATATTTGGAAATACTTTTGGGAGCAAAGATATCAGGTCGGCATTCAGGCTATGCGTTGATGAGAATGAAAGGGTATGTTTTTTCTTTAGAATGATGTGTTTTTTGAGCTCCTGCACATAAGCAAGAAGAATTTCTTTTTGAACGCGCGGTCGCTCTTCTTTAGGGACCGTAAGGCGCATTGTGGTATTATTTTGTGGAAATTTCCCTTTAAAAATCCACATATTATTATTAGGCAAATAGCATTTGAACCCGTTGAATTTTGGAGGAAGATGTGATGCGGTAATCATGACGCCGGGCAAATTGCGTCTCAACACTTCATGATAAA
This sequence comes from Parcubacteria group bacterium GW2011_GWC1_41_7, assembly GCA_000997465.1. GTDB lineage: Bacteria > Patescibacteriota > Minisyncoccia > UBA6257 > HR35 > LCBW01. The sequence goes on along the minus strand of LCBW01000002.1, from coordinate 11,684 downwards.
AAATAGGAGTCGATGTGTATCCAATTTCTTGCACCTCCCCCTCGAATCCTTTTTTAAACGCATAGAGAAGTTCCGGACTGCTTTTTCGTTTATCTGCGGCCAAAATAATGCGCGCAGGATATTTTTTTTGTTTTAAAAATGCTGAAAACTTTTTTGCTAAAAAAATTGCCATACCCGGATTTATTTCATCAGGAACGGTTCCGCGGATGTCATATGTTCTTTGCATGATATATAAATTATAATAGGGAAGATACGTATAATGACACACAATGGGAAAAATTGAGAAAATACTTTTATTTCTTGTTATCGTGTGGTTGTTGTTTTTAGGGTATAAGAAAATAACCCACAAGCCGTCAATATTTGAGCAACCGGAATTCCCGAGCCGCTTATAGAGGGAACCACTACTCAAGCGAGATAATAAGCAACCCCTGCTCTTTGATTTTGTTCTCTGGCCAAAAGAGTTTGTCCATATAAAACGGGCGCTACAATTGCGGCTTATCCCTGCGGGAACGTCACAACTGCGCTTGCGGTTTACCGTTTTGCGGACGCCGCATGTATCCGTGTCATTTTAATTAGCCCTATTATAATTGTATAATTGACTAGTGTTTGGAGAGGTGGCAGAATGGTAATGCACCAGTCTTGAAAACTGGCGCCCGAAAGGGCTTGCAGGTTCGACTCCTGTCCTCTCCGCTAAAGTTTTATCTTATTTTTTGACAATTTTTTATCTTGCACCATGCTTGATGTTGTTTTAGTGTAAAAATTTCACTTTATTTTGCTAAATTCATGCCGTATAATTGAATCGTTGATTATCCATGAATATAGAGTTCAAGCCGGAGATTATTTTTTTTGTCGGCAAATTTGGCGTCACTAATTCACTCCTTGCAAGTACGCTCGCCGTAGGCGCTATTTTTTTGCTTTTATTTTTATCAAGCAGAAAATTCAAGGAAGTTCCGGGCACCGGGCAATCACTTTTGGAGATGCTCTATGAGGGATTTTTTAATTTTTATGATGGTATCTTAACGGATACCAAAAAAACAAAATTCTTTTTTCCGGTACTTTTTGCTTTTTTCTTCTTCATTGTTGTTTCAAACTGGATGGGTATTTTGCCGGGGGTTGGGAGTATTTTAGTAACTGAGCATGGGAAAAGCTTCCCACTTATTCGTTCCACATTTTCTGACTTGAATATGACGCTTACTTTAGGGCTGATTGCAGTCATTGGAACTAACGCGATTGCACTTTGGACGCTCAAAATGGACTATGTAAAGAAGTTTATAAATATCATCGGACCGCTTGAAATTTTTGGAGAGCTTGCTAAAATTTTATCCTTCTCTTTGAGGTTATTTGGAAATATTTTTGCAGGAGAAGTGTTACTTACGGTCATATCGGTGATTGCATCATATGGAGCGCCTATACCATTTTTGGGACTGGAAATTTTTGTTGGATTCGTACAGGCGCTTATTTTCACTACACTGACAACCATATTCTTAAAGGTCGCATTATCGCATGATCATTAAACATATCTAAAATGGAAGAAGCTGTCGCAACAGCAACGCAAATGGTTGCGCAATCAGGTCTTTGGACATCAGCTATCTCATCAAATATGCTTGCAGGTTTGACTATTGCGCTTGGAGTTATTTTCCCAGCACTTGCAATTGGAAAAATCGGAGCAAAAGCAATGGAGAGCATTGGACGCAATCCTGAGGCCGCACCAAAGGTGCAAACCGCTATGATTTTGTCTATCGCGTTTGCAGAAGCAGTTGCTATTTATGTGCTTGTTATCGCGTTACTTATTAAATTTGTCAATTAGCATATATGCGAGGGGGTTGTTGTTAACGTTCGCGTACACAACACCCCTGCATATGTGATTACGGTGAGCTATTCACTACCATACATTTTTATGCAGGTTTTAGGAGAATTAGGAATTAACGGAGGGTTGCTTCTTGCGCAAGCAGTCAATTTTGGATTGATTGTTGCAATCATCTATTTCTTTTTGCATAAACCCTTAGGGGATATTATTGATGAGCGTAGAAAAAAAATAGAAGAGGGACTGCGTAGACAGGAAGAGGCAACTGAACTGTTGCATCGCATTCAAGTCATGCGCCAAGATATCATGCGCAAAATTGAAATAGAGCGCGAGGATATCTTGAAAAAAACTAACGATGAGGCGCTGCAACTACAAGAAGATGCACGCAAAAAATTACAGACCTTTGAAAAAGGGGAGCGCAAAAAAATAGAGCAGGAGCTTAAGAACCTTGAAATGGACATGCTGGAGAGTGTACAGAAAAAAATGCCCGAGGTTTTTTTGTCTTTTGCAAAAAAAATGTTCAAAGACGAGCGATTGAATAAAGAGTTTATTGAAACGCTTTTGAAACAAAAATGAACGAACGTATTTGGGCGGAAGCGTTATGCAATACGCATACAAACAAAAATGGGGCGCAGCTTGCGCGTACATTTGTTGCACTTTTGACAAAAAAAGGAGAAGTGCATAGGCTCCCTAAAATTATTGATCAATTGAAACAAAGGCAATCACGCGTTTTAGGGATTATACAGGGAACGCTCCGCCTTGCCCATCCGGTTTCTTTGGATACCCAGGCCTTTATTATTGATCAGCTTCGAAAACGCCTGGGCGCAGAGCATATTGAATGGACTGTTGTATATGATGACCAGCTTGTTGGGGGCGGAGTTTTCGAAACACAGCATACGATTATTGATTTTAGTTTGTCGGGACTTATTATGTAACCAATGGAAGACATTAAATTTCTTATTCAAAAACTCGAGGCGGAATTGTCACGCACACAGAGCGATGCACAAATAAAAGCAGTGGGTCGGATTATGCGTGTAGGGGACGGGGTGGTATGGATTTCGGGATTGCCCGATGCGCAGTTAAATGAAGTGTTGCTGGTTAAAACCGAAGATAAAAAAACTCCGGTTCTTGCTTTAAATCTAGAGGAGGATTTGATTGGCGCGGTATTTTTGCAAGGAAACGCATCCTTAAAAGAAGGTGATGTGGTGATGCGCACCAAGCAAATTATTCAAGTTCCAGTCGGGAAACAGCTTTTAGGGAGAGTGATTACTCCGCTTGGGGATCCATTGGATGGGAAAGGAACAATGAAGACAAACCAAAGTTATGCGTTGGAGCGCGAAGCACCTGGAGTTATTGAACGTGCACCGGTGCGCACCCCATTGCATACCGGCATTAAAATCATAGATGCGCTCATTCCAATTGGAAGAGGACAGCGGGAGCTCATTTTAGGAGACCGGCAAATTGGAAAAACATCTATTGCGCTTGATATTATTTTGCATCAAAAAAATGATCACATCAAAAGACCTATCTGCGTATACGTTGCAGTAGGGCAAAAACTTTCAAAAGTGAGGCGTATGTATGAGGTTTTAAAAGAAGAGGGGGCGCTTGAATACACTATTATTGTTGCAACCGCGCCATCTGATGCGCCAGCACTTTTGTATCTTGCACCATACGCAGGATGCGCAATTGGCGAATATTTTCGCGATATGGGGGAAGATGTTGTGGTTGTGTATGACGACCTTACGAAGCATGCATGGTCATGGCGGGAACTTTCACTCCTTTTGAAGCGTCCGGTTGGCCGAGAGGCGTATCCGGGTGATATTTTTTATACCCATTCGCGGCTATTGGAGCGTGCCGCAAACGTAAAGGAGAGTGGATCGCTCACCGCGCTACCTATTTGTGAGACACAACTCGGGGATATTTCTTCATATATTCCAACCAACCTTATCTCCATAACTGACGGACAGATTTATTTAGAGAGCGAATTGTTTAACGCCGGATTTCGACCGGCTATTTCAGTTGGGCTCTCTGTTTCGCGCGTAGGATCGCAAGCGCAAACAAAGGCAATGAAACGGGTTGCGGGAAAATTGAAACTTGATTTAGCACAGCTTCGAGAATTAGAAGCATTTGCACAAGTTACTACGGATCTTGCCCCCGAGAGTAAGCAAAAATTGCTTCGCGGAAAAATTATTTTGGAAATATTAAAACAAGAAAACCTCAAAACCGTCGGATTTGAAAAATTGGTGGTGCTTCTGTTTGGGGCGGTTGAGGGACTTTGGGATGGTATTGAGCTTTCGCGTATGAGGCAATTGGAGCAGGATTTTTTTGTGTATCTTGAGAGCGCCGGACAAAAAACCCTAAAGGCAATTCGCGAAAAACAAGAAGTCACAAAAGATATTGAAGATCAAATGCGATCGCTTATTGAAGCATTTCGGAAGAAAATAGAGGCATAAGCTATATAGGATGAAACAAGCATCGTTGCGACAATTAAAAACACGCATCAAGTCACTGAAAAATTTTCAGAAGATGACAAAGTCAGTGAATTTGATTTCAGCCGTAAAATTGCGAAAAGTGCAGGGTGTGATGACGCAATCGCGTAACTTAGGGAGCGAAATTCTTTCTCTTTTGCATGAACTGAAAAAAAGAAATGAAAAATTTCCAAAACACGCGTTGTTTGGAAGTGGCCGTAGGACAATGCAGGACAAAAAAATACTTGTTATTACTATTGCATCAGATCGGGGGTTGGCAGGAACATTTGATCTTAATATTTTCCGCAGGACGGAAGTGCTTCTTGATGAAATAGGCGTGGGGAATTATGATTTGGCAACTATTGGCAAAAAAGCAAAAGCACATTTTTCACAAAAACAAATTCCGCTCCTTTTTTCGTTTGAGCGTTTTGAAAATATTATTTCTCGAGAGCAAACCAAAGAGCTTCGCGATTATGTAAGAGCTTCCGTAGAAAAAGAAACATATGCATCCATTCAAGTTATTTTTAACAATTTCATCTCTATTTTAAAACAAGAGGCAATTGTGGTTCAGCTGTATCCAATTGATCCTAAAACTTTGCCAGATGTTATTGAGCATTTATCTCCGAAAAAAAATCCAGTTGTTGAAAAAAGTGACGCATACGCATATGCGTATTTGCTTGAACCAAACGCACAAAAGTTAGTTGATGTACTTGCGGAACTTTCATTTTCATATTTGTTGTATGTTATGATTTTGGAGGCAAATTCATCAGAAGCTGCAGCGCGTATGATTACGATGCAGCGCGCGTATGAGAACGCAACGGATATGATATTTGAAAGTACGCTTGCGTTCAATAAATTGCGTCAAGGAAAAATTACCCAAGAATTATTGGAGCTTGTGTCGGGCTCAAAATCATAAATTTAAAACTATAAAAATGACGCCAGCAAAAACACCGCAGGTAAAAAAGTCTGATAAAAAACAAAAAGGAGAAGGATTTATTTTTCAAATTATTGGAACGGTTATTGATGTTGAATTTGATGAAAAAGAAACACCTGAAATTTTTGACGCGCTTGAAGTGGTGCGTGAAAAAGATGAAACGCGTGTCGTACTGGAGGTGCAAAGCCATCTCTCTCCGGGAAGAGTGCGCGCGGTGAGTTTGCGCGCGACAGAGGGACTTTCGCGCGGTATGCGGGTGAAAAAGTTAGGCGGCCCAGTATCAGTTCCGGTTGGAAACGGAGTATTGGGCCGAGTGTTTAATGTGCTTGGAGAACCGATTGACAAAAAAGGATCAGTATCGGCAAAAAAACATGCATCAATTTTTAGAGCTCCCCCAACATTTATTCAGCAATCACCAAAAACTGAAATTATGGAAACGGGCATTAAGGTAATTGACCTTTTGTCTCCGGTTGTGAAGGGAGGAAAGGTAGGATTGTTTGGTGGAGCGGGTGTGGGGAAAACCGTTTTACTTATGGAACTTATTCACAACATTGCATTTAAGCACAAAGGAATTTCTGTATTTGCAGGTGTAGGGGAGCGCTCACGAGAAGGAAATGAATTGATTGCTGAGATGGAAGAGAGTGGTGTTATGAAAAATGTAGCTTTGGTGTTTGGGCAGATGAATGAAGTGCCGGGAAGCCGTTATCGTGTTGCACTCTCCGGGCTGACTATGGCAGAGGAGTTTCGCGATGAGGGGAAAGATATGCTTCTTTTTATTGACAATATTTTCCGATTCACCCAAGCAGGATCGGAGGTATCTGCACTTTTGGGGCGGCTTCCATCATCAGTAGGGTATCAACCGACTCTTGCATCTGAAATGGGATATTTGCAAGAGCGCATTACCTCAACTGAAAAAGGATCGGTGACCTCCATTCAGGCAATTTATGTTCCAGCAGACGATATTACAGACCCGGCTCCTGCAACCACATTTGTGCACTTGGATTCAACTATTGTACTTTCGCGTGAAATTTCAGAATTGGGTATTTATCCGGCGGTTGATCCGCTTGCCTCATCATCCACTGCGCTTGATCCACGGGTTGTTGGGCAAAAGCACTACAACGTCGCAAAAGAAGTTCAGCGGGTGATGCAAAAATATCAAGACCTCAAAGATATTATTGCAATTTTAGGAATTGAAGAATTATCTGAAGAAGATAAGCAGGTTGTCTATCGCGCGCGAAAAATTCAAAAATATCTCTCTCAGCCGTTTTCTGTTGCGCAGTCCTATACCGGACGGGAAGGGGCGTATGTGACGCGCGAGCAGACGATTGATGAATTTGCAAAGTTGGTACACGGGGAGTATGATGACGTCGCAGAGGATGAGTTTTATATGAAAGGAATATTGACAAGCGGTAAGAATTAAGCATTAAGAATTAAGCAGAACAAAAACAATGGATGTGTTTTCGGTTTCAGTGTTACACGAGGATGGAGAAGAGAGATATGATGATATTGTGAGTGTGACGATAAAAACGCCAAGCGGAGAGATATCGGTTTTGGCGCACCATCATCCATTGGTCACTATTGCAAAAAAAGGAACTGTTACCTGTAAAACTAAACATAATGGCGCGCGGGAAATTATTCTTGCGCGTGATTCTATTTTTAAAGTGTCTCCGGAAGGGGTGATGATTTTGACGATAGGATTTTAGTGGCGTATTTCTTTTGTTCTATCGGCACCGGCACTTCTTGCATTCCTGCGATGCAAGAGTGCCTATTCTCTCGGCCGTTTTACTCCTCTTTCCATTTGGAGACCAAGCTAAAACGGCCTCCGAGGATTGCCGTACGAACAAAAGAAATACTTTTTGAAAGGGGAAAACATAGACGCTCCGAGGCGTTCTTTTAGTATATGCACGTGTTTTTAGACTCCATATGTTGACAGGTTTATTTTTAGGAGGGAAAATAAAGATTATGAATAAAGAAGATGCAAAGAAGTATATTCAAGAAATAATATACTCAATAGAAAGAGATGTTGTAGCTGCGTTAAATGCGTTCAATAAACATAATGCAATAAATAGTACAAAAATAGGGTTTTTTGCTATTCCGCGTATGATTTTTCCAGAAATTGATTGTTTGGCGTGTCTTTATTTAGGTAATACAGAAAAAACATCTCAGAAAGCTGTTAAATTTATGAGAGAATATTTTGGTAGAGTGAATATTTTGTATAAGCAAGTTTCTGGATTTTTTTATAAAACTTACCGTCATGGTCTTATGCATCAACATGAGCCTAAAAATGTCACCATAAATGGACAAAATCTTTTTTGGCAAATTTCAATGAATCATGCAAAATTTCACTTGAAAATTAATAAACCATCAAACCATCTTATTTTAGATGGAAGTGAGTTTTTAAATGATTTTTTAAAAGCAGCTAAATTATATCTAGATGATTTTAATAAGGATGTAAATGGTATTTTTTTAAAAAATTTTAACGATGCTTTTCTGAGTATGAATAAACCCATATCAGAAGAAATTATTAAAAAACATTGGAAAAATGTTTCCATTGAAATAGATTTAAAGTTTTTAAAAAGTCAATTATCGATTTTCGATAATTAAGGCACTACATTCTAATTTTTTCCGAGGGTCCAGGAGATGTCTTTGACGCCTTTGACGTCTTTTATTTTCAGCACCAACTTCTCGGTTTTTTCTTTCTCGTTTACTTCGCACACAATGAGCATGAGGTTTTTGTTTTTTGGAGAAAACTGCACATTGACGATGTTTATTTTCATCCTTGCAATTGCCGCAGTGATATCGTTGAGTATTCCCACCCTATCATGATAGGTGATTTTAAATTCTGTCATTTTCGGGATATGATCATCGCGCAGCCCTAAACGTTTGAGCGCAACTTTTATTTTCTTTTTTGCTTTTGAGCTTTTTATAAATTCCATCCAGGAGGTTGATGGTTTTTTGTTTTTTTGTGTGGTAATTTCAATCACATCACCTGATTGCAAAAGGTGGTCGAGCGCAACCATGCGGCCGTTCACGCGAGCGCCTACGCAGTGATCGCCTACATCGCTATGGATGGCGTATGCAAAATCAACGGGGGTTGCGCCAAGGGGCAGGTCAATTGCTTCACCGGTTGGGGTGATGACAAAGATGCGGTCTTTGAAAAAATCAATGCGCATAGAGTTTACAAACTCCTCGGAATTTGCGCACTCTTTTTGCCAATTTTTCAGTTGCGCGATCCATTCCATATCGCGTTGCTTTGCAAATATTGTCTGTCCTTTTTGGTATTGTTTTGTTCCTTTTCCTTGGTGATATGCCCAATAGGCAGCGATTCCGTTTTCTGCTTCTTCGTGTATTTCTTGTGTTCTGATTTGAAATTCAGTTGGTTTGTTTTCTAGGCAAAATACGGTCGTATGTAAGCTTTTATAGCCGTTGGGCTTCGGGAGTGCAATGTAATCTTTAATGCGTCCAGGAAGTGGCGGCCAGAGCTGATGAATGATTCCTAAAACCGCGTAGCAGTCGGCAACAGTCGGCACAATAATGCGCATGGCAACAAGATCATGAATACCTTCCACATTCATATCATAGCGTAAGAGTTTTTTATACAGTGATGCAAGGCGTTTTGCGCGCGTGTCAATACGCACAAACGGAATAGTATTTTTTTCAAGTTCCTGTTTTAAGATGCTCTCAATGCGCGTGAGGTATGCTTGGCGCGAAGCGTATTGTTCTTGTACGTGATTTTTAAGCCATACGTATTCATCAGGATACAGAAAAGGAAATGCAAGATCTTCAAGCTCTCCGGAGATATTACTCATTCCAAGCCGCATCGCAAGGGGAGCGTAAATTTCCCATGTTTCCAGCGCAATGCGTCTTTGTTTTTGTACAGGGATTGCTGAGAGTGTTTTCATATTATGTAAACGATCGGCAAGTTTTACAAACACCACGCGAATATCTTCTCCTATTGCAAGGATCATTTTTTTGAGCGTTTCCACCTGATCGGTATTTCCTCGATATTTGATATGGCTAATTTTTGTGACGCCATCAACCAAAAAAGCAACCTCATCCCCAAATTCTTTTTTAATATCCGTAATGGTTTTTTCCGTGTCCTCTACGGTGTCGTGAAACAGTCCTGCGATAATAGTTGGAAGGTCAAGGCGCCATTTTGCAATAATGAGGGCGGTTTGAAATACATGTGAGAAATAGGGCTCACCGGATTTGCGTTTTTGGGCGCTGTGAGCATCTTTTGAAAAAGAATATGCTCGTTGGAGCAACACATATTCCTCTGCGGAGAGCTCTCGATATGTTTTTATTTCTTTTATGAGTATGCTTACGTCCATGTATATAGTGTATGAAATTTTAAAGTGTAATGCATCGAGCCTCCTCAGGGAGGCTCGATTGTATGTGGGCAAGAGAGGAATCGAACCTCCACGGGATTGCTCCCACAGGATTTTGAGTCCTGCGCGTCTGCCAGTTCCGCCACCTGCCCGATATAAATTCTTTGCGTTTTTATTATACCAAGGTCTTTATTTTTTTTGTTTTAAGGGTATGGACGTTGAAGCTGATGTTGTGGACGTGAATAAAGGAGTGGTTGAGGCAATAAGATCGGTTGATGTTGTGGGTGTTGTCATTTCAAGAAGCGGAGTATTTGAAGTAGGTTCAGCGTTTTGTATTGTTTCGTATGAGGAAATGTCGGAGGGGCTTGAAGGGACCTTTTTTTGGGTAAAGTAGAGCACTGCAACGGTCAAAATAAGGGCAATAGTTATGACTGTATAAATAAGGTTTTTTATCATTTCTCTTTGTTATTGTAAAATAAAGGTATACAAAATGCAACTTCGGGCAAAAAACATCTCATTTTTTATTGCTGACATTTTGGCATTTTACAGTGCGCTTTGGATCGCGCTTTATATTCGATTTGCAGGAAGTTTTAGCGAATATATTTTTTTCTTACATCTGAAGCCGCTTACTGCAGTGTTTGGACTTTGGGCAGGAGTTTTTTATATTGCAGGACTTTATGATTTGCATACGCTCTCCCGTGGGGTAGCGTATCAGCGTATTTTTGCGACAAGCTTGGGTGTATGTACGCTCTTGAGCGTTTTGGTTTTTTATACGGTTCCTTATACTACTATCGCACCAAAAACGATTCTTGTTCTTTTGATGATATCGTTTGCGGTGTTTGATTATGTGCTTCGCAGGGCATTGTTTGGGGTTTATGCAAAGAGGCAATCGCTTATCGGGGTTGTACTTGCGGGAAAGGGGAGAGATACCACAGAGCTTGCAACATACCTTGCGCAAAATCCCCAGCTTGGATACCGTCTTATTGCGCATGTTGACGGCGAAGATGAGATATTTCAGTCACTTTCCCAAGAAAGCGCGCATACTGCAGTCGTGACTACCGCGTTTATGAAAAATCAGCAGTTCACTGCCAGATTATATGAAATGCTTCTTCGCGGCAAGGCAGTAGTAAATTTTTCAGATTTTTATGAAGAAATATTTAATAAGGTGTCCATTGATGAACTTCAAGAGACATGGTTTTTGGAAGAGATGCGTCCGCATGGAGTGGGGTATGCTTCGGTAAAGCGGGCAATTGATATTATTGCCTCACTGTTTCTTTTAGTATGCACAATTCTTTTTTGGCCAATTTTTATGCTTTTGATTCTTTTAAACTCTTTAAAAGGAAGCCCCTGGTATGCTGACAAGCGATGCGGAGTGCTAGAAAAAGTGTTCTATCTGTTTAAGTTTCGCACTATGCATCCAAATGGTGCTGCGCGCGAGAAACCGCAAAACGGAGAAAGCTTTGGACTAGAAAAAGAAAAAAACAGGATTTTTTTCATTGGCGCACTTTTTCGCAAGCTTCGCATTGACGAGCTTCCGCAGATGATTAATGTGCTCAAAGGCGATATGTCATTTATCGGCCCGCGCGCGGATTCTTTGGAATACTACCTGTATTTGAAAGAACAGATCCCGTATTATCAAATTCGAACTGTTGCGTTGCCGGGATTGACGGGTTGGGCACAAGTGAACGATAAATTTGGTAGTTCAGTAGAAGATGCGCGGCAACGCCTCGCGTACGATATTTACTATATGAAAAATAAATCTTTTGCTTTTGATGTGATGATTATGTTGAAGACATTAAAGACAATTTTTAGTTTTTCAGGCAAGTAGCTTGTATATTTTTTTCAAAAACCGGTTGTTCGCGTGCTCCGGCGGCACGCGCCAACCTCGTCTCTCGCGTCATTGACCCCTCGCTTCACTCGGGGACCAAGCTCAATGACGCTCCGAGGCGTTCTCTCAAAAAATATACTCGCAAAAAAATCATAACTCCAGATTTTTGTAACCTCATTCCGAAAAAATATTTTTCATATAGAGGTATTCTCTTAGAAAATATATTTTTGTTTATAAAAAGTACCTATTTTGAAAATTATTTTTTGTAAAAAAAAGAACCCCGGGGGAAAGCTATACTGAAAGCTAAGTTCCCTCGGGGTGT
>LCBW01000001.1 GCA_000997465.1 Parcubacteria group bacterium GW2011_GWC1_41_7 | reverse complement strand
AGTTGTTTTTGTAGTTCTTTTTTTTGCTGTTTTGCTGTTTTGGTTTTTGGGGAGAGAGTCATATTTTCCTGATATGCCTGTTCAAAATTTTTCTATTGAAGGAAAAAATCTTCGTGTATTTGTTGCAACAAGCAGCATCCAGCGCCAACAGGGGCTCATGTTTGTCAAGCATGTCCCACGTCACATTGACGGCATGTTGTTTGTATTTCCAGATGCCGCCGTGCAATCATTTTGGAATAAAAATACATTTCTTGATCTTGATATGCTTTGGATTCGCGATACTGCTGTTGTAAAAAAAACTTTTTTGCCCGCTGTGCAAAAAAATGGACTTGTTATTCAATCATCCGATGTATCGGTTAATCGGGTACTTGAATTATTTCAGCGGTGATACGCTATGCACACGGTTTTTTAGCGAAATGCGCCCTATAATAAGTGAAGAAGGGTATGACAAAATTTCAAAAAAAATTCTTTCGCTATTTTCTTGTTCTTACCGTTACGCCGGTGATTATTTTGGGAAGTGTCGTTATCTATTCGGTGTATTTTGTGCACCGTCAAGATGTTTTATTGATTGAAGAAAATTTACTGAATCAAAAATCAACAGAAATTTTGCGTTTTTTTGAAGGATTATTTACTCAACTTGATGTGCATGTAAGTTATAGCAGTGTTTCCCAGGTTCCTCTTTCTATTCAACAAAGTATCGCTCAAAACGCTCTCTCTGCAAATGCCGATTTTGTAGAAGTCGGGTTTTTATGCGCAGTGGACAGAGAGTGTACGCTTGGAACACAAACGTATAGTGCCCGCTCTTCTGATTATTCCGGAGAATATGCAATTTTTGACCGATCAAAAGAATTTTTCTCCGCAAGCCAGGGAAAGCGCTATGTCAGTGATGTTCGATTTGCCCGTAGAGCTCCGTTTGTGTCCATTGCAGAGCCGGTGTTTAATGCGCGACAACAAGTCATCGGAGTTGTATTTGGAACAGTACGACTTTCTCAAATTGAAAATATTGTTAAAACGTCTGTTTTAGGAAAGAGCGGATATATTTATTTGTTTGACAAAAATAAAAAGCTTCTTGCGCACTCGCTTGATATTGAACCGGGACTGGGAGCTCCGGATGAAAATGAATCAACGTTGCATGTTGAAAAAACAACGCCACAGCTAGGGTGGACCATTGTTGCGGAATGGCCATTTTCAGAAGTTGGAGCTATTATTTGGGACATTGGTAAGCAAATTTTATTCCTGCTTCTTATTTCGCTCTTTATTGTATTCGTGGTTTCTTTGATTGTGTCGGATAAAATGGTGCGCCCTATTCGAACGCTTCTTCACGGATCAAAAGAAATCGGGCAGGGCAATTTTAATTTTCGTGTACAGATAAAAACAGGAGATGAATTGGAAGATTTAGGAAATCAATTCAACAGCATGGCGCTTAGCGTTCAGGCAGTTCAACGGCTTAAGGTTTTGCGTGTGCGGCAAAAGTATTTGCGCAGGGCACTGGAGAAACAAAAAGAATTGTCTGTTGTAAAGGATAAATTCATGACAACGGTTGCGCACCAGCTTAATACGCCACTTGCGGTGATTGGGTGGTCTTTGGAATCACTAAAAGGAGAACAATCTGATGAAGTAAAGAGTATTAAAGAAAGTCATAAAAACTTAGCTGAAATTGTTCAAGATGCTATTTTTCTCTCCGATATTGGATTTGCCTACAATCCGTATAAGAATCAACAGCATGTGGATCAGGTTTTTTTGCATGATGCGCTAAGCGTTGCATTGCAGGCGAGGGAGAACGCAGTAAAAGAAAAAAGTATTTCATGGCATTGGGAAGATGAGGTTGCCGCAAAAAATGTAAGTATCAATGGAGATAAGCGCGCGCTGTATAAGCTATTCGATTACCTTATTGACAATGCAATTATATACAACAAGCTTGGTGGGACAATAGCATTGAAGATAGTAAAGCAAAATGGATACGTTGTTTCCATAAAAGATACGGGCATCGGCATTCCCAAAGAAGATCAAAGTTTTATTTTTCAAGAAGTATTTCGAGCAAAAAATGCCGTTGAGGGAAGAAATGTGGGAACCGGTATGGGGTTGATGATTTCGAAAATTATTACGCACGGTCATCAGGGGAAAATTTGGTTTGAAACAAGAGAACGGGAGGGAACTACCTTTTTTGTAAGTTTTCCTGAAAAACCGATATTGCCAAAATCCAAAGAAATTCCCATACAATCATAATATATATATAAATGTTTGTCATAAAGAAAAACGGAGAAATTGAACCGTTACAAGAAGAAAAAATAAAAACTGTTGTTGCACGTATTGGAGGGAGTTTGGAGCTTGCAAATAAAATAGTTGAAAAAGTAAAAACATCTCTGCCGGATCGCGTTCCGGTTGAGCTTATTTACAAAACACTCTTTGACGAGGTTCACAGAGAAAATCCAGTGCTCGGGTGCAAGCTAAATTTGAAAAAAGCGATTTCAGAACTTGGCCCAACTGGCTTTCCTTTTGAACAATATTTTGCAAAAGTACTAGAGCACAGCGGATATTCCGCGGTGCTTCCTATGCTGTTTGAGGGAAAATGCGTACAGCATGAGATGGATGTGTATGCAACCAAAGGGGGAGACGAATATCTTGTGGAGTGCAAGTTTCACCAATATTGGCAAAAAAAATCAGACATCAAAACAGCACTGTACGTCTATGCAAAAGTTTTGGACATTAATGAAAAGAATAAAAAACAATTTAAGCCGTGGATTGCGACAAATACAAAATTTTCAATGGATGCGGTTGATTATAGTCATTGCCAGGGAATAAAGATAACAGCATGGAAGCATCCTTTAGGAGAGTCGCTTGAAAACCTTATTGAAAAATCAAACTGTTACCCTATTACGATATTGCCCTCTGGTACGCGTGAAATTTTTCAACGGCTTATTGCCGAACATGTTGTTTTGGTAGAAGATTTTTTAAAGCTTTCAAAAGAAGAAATACAGAAAATTTCCGGTGTATCGGCGGAAAAGTGCGAGTATCTTTTACAGGAGGCAAATCTTCTTCGCCCAACCCGATAGCCGTATGCGTTACTATACCCTTGGGTATATGACGCGCACTCCCTCACGTTTTGCTCTTTTTTTAAGCGCTGGAGACGGGTGCACAACATATCCGTGTTCAATCCCTGTGACAAGATCAAAATCGTGCCACGTGTTTCCATACGCATAACTTTTTGATAGATCAATATGGTGTTCGTGCGCTATTTTTCGTGCTTGCTGAAGTTTTTCGGCATCTTTCATAATGCGTCCCTTTACTTTTCCGGTCATTTTTCCATTTTGTATTTCAACAATAGTTCCGTACCCTTCAGCACCGAGCATATTAAAAATAGGAGCAATAAGGGCATCGGGTTCTTCGGTAATGATAAATACGTCATTGCCATCTTTTTTGTGCTGGAGCATCAACGCGAGCATGTCGGCATAAAAAATATCATCCCACTGTTGCTCTAGTAGTTCTTTTGCGATAAGCTGAAATTCTTCAACACGCACCCCCTTGAGCAGTTTCATTGATGAAAGATATAAGTACCCATGTTTTAAAAATCGTTTTATAAGAGACAATTTTGTAAATTGCCAAAACAGTTTTTTATCTTTATGTTTTTTGATATATGCAATCCCAAGCATTTTCCACACGTCCTTTTTAGTGAGTGTTCCGTCTAAGTCAAAAAATGCCGCTCTTTTTCCTTTTAGCGTATGGGGAATGCTTTTTTGCTCTACATAACTTATAGGCAGTGATTCTTCAATAATTTCTTCAAGAATTTCTGCATCTTGAGTAAGTGATTTTGGATGTCGGTGAAGCATAATGGGCTTATGAATAACTACTTCAATTATTCCCGGGGATACCAATACTCCTTCTGCGGGGAGTATGTGGTCTATGTTTTTTAGGGTTATTGGCACAATAGGAGCGCATGCGGCAATTGCGATTTTTGCAACCCCGGCATGGAAGGGCAAGAGATGTTCGTGCAGTTCGCGTCTTCCTTCTGGAAAAATAAGAAGAGAGGTATCGTTTTGTAGGGCATGTATTGCTTTTTGAATTACTGCGTCGCGGGCATTTGCTCCTGTATATTTTAATTCTTCAAACACATCGCGTTGCACTTGGATAAATGCCATGCGCGCAAACCAAAAGCGAAGCAGGGCGGGAAAAGTTTTGAAGGGAGCAGTTACTGCGGTAAAGGGAATTCCCGTTGCATATGACACGACAAGACCATCCAGATAACTTTGGTGGTTTGCGCACAAAACAGCAGTGCCATTGGGAAGATTTTCTTTTCCCGAAACAATAATGTGAATACCGCTTAGGGAAAAGGCGCGCGTAATTGCCGCATGCGCAAGCAATCTCCATTTTTTGAGATTAGTTTTTGGAGTTGTCAGCAGTCCATACAGATAATAGACGCCGAGAAAAAATCCTAATACTGCATAAAAATATATACTATAAATGATCATAGAAATTTTTTTCATCGTTTTACCGGCGCTCATCTTTTATGATTATATCGTTTTACTCGCTCACATCTTTGATGTTCGCAGTTTTTTACCTTTGTACGTAAATGCTGGTTGTTGCCCTAGGCCCTTCATTGATACAATACATTTTTCAACTTCAATCTCATCTTTTATAAGTTCATAGCATTCAGGTCCTAAAAGAATATCATTTTCTAATGCTTCCTGTTGGAGGCGAAATGCAAAATTAACGGTGTTTCCCAAAAAATCCCAGATGCGTTCATTTTGTGGTCCGATTTCTCCTGAGAAAAAATTTCCGTATTCAATACCAATACGCAAATTCCAATTCATATCATGTACTTGACTTCTTACCTTTTCGGCCGCGCTTATTGCCGCAAGTGCAAGGGCATGATAATCCTCGTCTCGTTTATGTCCTCCAAACACAGCCATAATTCCGTCACCTAGGTACTTATAAATCCATCCGCCGCGTGATTTTATCGCGTAATTTGCAATTTCAAAGTATTTTCTCAGGTCTTGAATAACTTCCTCGTGCTGCTTTGAATTGTGTAGTGTTTCTGAAAAGCGAACAAGGTCAGCAAAAAGCACAATCCCGCTATTTTTTCGAGGATGCAATTTTCCCTTTGTCATAGATTCTACAATGTCAGCGGGAAGTTGTGAAGCCATAATTTCTTGCATCTGTCCGTGCAAATATTCAATTTGATCCTTTTGTTTCAAAATTTCCTTGTTTCTCTTTTGCACGGTGATTTCAAGTTGTTTGCTGTATTGCTGAAAATACGCAACGCGTTCTTCGAAATCTTTTATATCAAGGTTTCGTTTCCAAAGCGGAAACATAAAAATATACTTTAGTTTTCGAAGTAGCGATATATTATTCCAGGAAACTTTAAGGATGAAATAAGGCGCCTTGTACAGCTGATTTTTTTGCAATATGGACAGCTCTCCGATGGTAAGATCTTTTGTGATAAGAATTGCCGTATGATGTCCTTGTTTTTTATTTTTGTACGCCCCAAGGAAATATTTTTCCTGCTTGATGTTTTCGGCAACAAGTTCAACTTCTTTTCCGTATTCTTCGTTTTCAACGTACAGCTTTCCGCTTTTTATTTCGGCAAGCATGTTGAATTGACGCTTCAAAAGATCAACGGGGTCGTATTCAAGCAGTACTTCTTCAACGTGCGCAAGTTCTGCGCCCCATAGTTTGGGTAAACTTGCAATAATTCCGCGGATGAATGGTCCCGAATGGTAGTCGTCAACGGCATTGAACTCGGGAAGAAATTGAATTTTTATAATTGCGCCTGATGTCGAACTGTCTAAGATTTCAAATGTTTTTGTTCTATTGAAGAGGGTATTGTATTGCGGAACTTTTCGGATAACCGACTCAGTGCTGAGTCCGATACCTAAGATGCGAATGAGTAAATCAACAAGTCCTAAATTTCCCTCTTCTAAACAGGTAAGGCCAATATGGTAAAAAATATTTGAGTCGTCATTGAATGCATGTTTGACGCGATGAGTAATCTCGGTAAAAACGGGCAAGGGAATCCAGTTATCTGGATTTTTGATATATGAGGATGGATAGGGGAGGTTTTCAAGAAGCGGTTCCGTGGATATTTCGCGTTTTTTACAAAAATTTAAAAGTACATTCACATTTCTTGCGGATACGCTTAAATATTCACCAGTCGTGGAGTTTATTTCCATCTGTATATTTGATTATAACGCTTAAATATCTACTGTATCGCCGTATAATATACGTAATTGATCACACTTATTTTTATGTCAGAAAATCCCATGCGAAAACCGGCTCAAAAAACTCCCATCGGAGCAGATAATAATGTTACTAAGTTGCCCAATATGGTTGATGTTCTCAAACGAGAGAGCGCAGAGAAAATTTTAAATTTAATTTCACACATAAGAACATTAACCGTATACCCCGGAGACGCTCATATAAGGGCGGAAAATGGCTCTTTGAGAATTACCTATGACAGTGATGGAGTTATGCTTGTTGCAAATTATCTTTTGGAAGTTGGGTATGGGGGGCAGATGCACGTTGAGGGAAATACAATCGTTATTGAAAACGTGTATCAAACAGGTGTGTATGCAGACGAAGAAGTTGAGCGCATTGTACGGTACGCATTTTTTGACCAATCATAACCTATGGATTACAGAGAACCGCGCGTAGGAGAAAAAAAATTCACCCAGATTTTTGATGAACATCAGCATTTTAAAGAAATGCGCGAGAAAAAAGTTGCCCCAGATGTGGCAAAGGCACGCATTTATGAATTTATCCAAGGCATACGAGATGAAATTGAAGGACTTCCGGAAATGAAGCGGGAGGCGGCAGTGCACCATGAATCGCTTGCGCGCGTAAGCAATACGCTTGCCGCATCTCTTAATACTGCATTGCAACAGGGTATTACCGAGGGGTTGCAGGAAATCTACAGAACAGGAAATCCGCATCTTATTGATGCATACCATGATCTTTTGGCAGGACACTTTTATCAATTTTTAGTAAAGGCAAATAAAATCAAACCACAACCATGACCTTCGCATTTTCCCAAAGCATGGTTTTTATTGCGGGCATTGTAATGGGAATCTTGGGACTGGTGCTTTTGTACTTTTTTTTAAGCTTGATTGCGCGTCATCGAGAACGCGTAAAAGTTAATTTGGCCTTAAATTATTCACTGCTATTGGTTGAAGCGCCAAAATATACGTCGCTTCCCAAAACAGACGGAACAACTGCGAAATTAGGAGAAGAAATTTTGTACTTTGAAAATTTTTTAGGAACGATTAATAAAATTAAGTTTCCTATTGTATTTGAGGCCGCGACACCGCATTTTGGAGAGGAAATTTTTTTCTACGTTGGGGTTCCTAATAAGTACATTGAGCTTATTCAAAAAAATATCAAGAGTTTTTTGCCGGGCGCTGAAGTGTCTGTCGTCAAAGAAGATTACAACATTTTTAATCCAGAAGGAGTAACGGTTGGATCGTTTGTGACTTTAAAATCGCATTATTTTAAGATGCTGAAATCCTATCAGGAAGTTTCAGCGGGAAATGTTGATCCACTTGATGCGTTTTTGTCTT
The DNA here is from genome assembly GCA_000997465.1 of Parcubacteria group bacterium GW2011_GWC1_41_7. GTDB lineage: Bacteria > Patescibacteriota > Minisyncoccia > UBA6257 > HR35 > LCBW01. Next base: position 32,982 of record LCBW01000001.1, on the reverse strand, counting down.
CATTTAATAAGTTGAAAAAAGAGGGAGAGGGGCTTTCGTATCAAATTATGGTGCGGCCACTCAGCTCTCGTGAAAATGCAAAAATTTCCGGAGTGTTGAAAAAAATGAAAGAAGGGAAAGGGTTTGACGAAGCGCGCGGCAGTATCACAAAGGAGGTTTTTTCTCTTCCAAAATCAGAAAAAACAAAAACAGAAGAAGCGACAAAGCCAAAAATTGTTGACGAAACTCTTATTAAAAATTTGGAAGGGAAAATGGGGAAACCATTTTTTGAGGTAAATGTTCGGTTGGTTTCGTCGGCAAAAGAACTTATTGACGCAGAGGAACTTCTCTCTACCGCAGAATCCGCCTTTGGGCAATTTGCAAATCCTGGATACAACGAGTTTTCAATCATTCGCGTTCATAAGCGCGGCATGCGAGATTTTGTCTATAATTTTGCTTTCCGATTATTTTCAAAAAAACATCGTATGGTTTTAAATACCGAAGAGATCGCTTCAATTTTTCACTTTCCAACCTCTTACACTAAATCTCCGCTTGTTCATTTCTTATCCGCTCGGCGCGCTCCTTCTCCTGTCAATTTACCGCAAGAGGGAACTGTTCTTGGAGAAAGCGTGTATCAAGGGATGTCTGAAACGGTGCGCATTACGCAAAATGACAGAAGGCGCCATATATATCTCATTGGGCAAACAGGAACAGGAAAAACAACACTTTTAAAAAATATCATAGAGCAGGATATTAAAAATGGAAGCGGTGTGTGTTTTATTGATCCGCACGGAGACGATTCATATAAAACGCTCGGACTTATTCCGAAAGAGAGGGTTGATGATGTAATGTATTTCAATCCCGGAGATATGCAGCGTCCAATGGGATTAAATATTTTGGAATATGATGCGCGCTATCCCGAACAAAAAACCTTTATTATCAACGCGCTGATTGAGATTATTGACAAACTCTATAATTTGAGCCAGACCGGAGGGCCAATGTTTGAGCAATATTTACGCAATGCATTGCTTTTAATTATGGACGACCCCAGTGCAGGGTATACACTTTTGGAAGTTTCAAAAGTATTTGTTGATGAACAGTTTCGTAAAAAACTTGTTGCCGCGTGCCGCAACGATTCGGTTGTTGAATTTTGGGCAAAACAAGCGCCCGCAGTTGGAGGAGAACTGTCGATGGAAAATATGATTACTTGGATTACGTCAAAGTTGAACCCCTTTATTACGAATGATTTTGTGCGTCCGATTATCGCTCAATCAAAATCGTCTTTGAATTTTAAAGATGTAATGGACAACCGAAAAATTTTGATTGTTAATCTTTCAAAGGGAAAAATTGGCGAAACAAGTGCGTATCTTTTAGGAATGATTTTAGTTGCAAAAATTCTCTCTACCGCTTTTGCGCGCGTTGATGTACCAGAAGAACAGCGCACAGATTTTTATCTCTTTATCGATGAGTTTCAAAATTTTGCGTTTAAGGGAATTTCATCTATTTTGTCTGAAGCTCGGAAATATCGTTTATCGCTCTTTTTGGCGCATCAATACATTAAACAGCTTCCCGAAGATATTTCAGGGGCGGTGTTTGGAAATGTAGGAACAATTGTTTCCTTTCGAGTCGGAGCAGAAGACGGAGAATTTTTGGAACAACAATTCCACCCCGTGTTTACCCGAACGGATATGGTCAATATTCCAAATTATCATGCTTACGTACGCTTATTAATTGACGGGTATGTGTCAGATCCTTTTAGCATCAGAACTCTCATTCCGACAAATCCCAATATGGAACTTGCCGCAAAAATTGTTGAACTGTCTGCCTTAAAATATGGAAAGCCAAAGGAAGAAATTGATGAAGACATTCGTAATCGATTTAAACCAATTGCACCTTCTGCGCCTCCAGTTGCATCGATGCCCCCACGTCCATTTATACCTTCGGTTCCACCGACTCCCCCTCAAGCTCCACCTGTACAATCCGCCTCCGCCCAAGCTCCGATGGACAAACCTGCACAACCTGCACAACCTGAAAACAATCCTTCAACGCCGAAAGATTCCGCAGACCCGTATTCATTTGATAATTCAATCGTATGAACGCAAATATTCAAATGAGCATTATCGTTGTAGGGTTTGTAGTTCTTTATATTGCTCTTAAAAAACAGTTTTCTGAAAAAAAAGACGATTCGCAATCATTTGTGTTGCTTCAAAACCAAATCAATGAAATTACGCGCATGCTTGACACTCGTCTTGGGGAGTCAGCAAAGATTTTTCAAGTGCAGTCAATAGAGAGTTCAAAAATAAACAGGGAGTTGATTGAAAAATTAGCGCAACTTGAAAAAACATCCGGGCAAGTTGTCGGCTTTGCTGATCAGTTAAAAAATTTACAGGATATTTTGCAAAATCCAAAACAACGCGGTATTTTAGGTGAGTATTACTTAAAAACAGTATTGGAAAATGTGTTGCCGCCGGGGAGCTTTCAAATGCAATACGAATTTTTAAACGGAGATATCGTGGATGCGGTTATTTTTATCAAAGATCGCATTATCCCAGTTGATTCAAAATTTTCGCTTGAAAACTATAATCGTATTTTGGACGAGCGTGATGTTGGTGCTCGTGATCAACTTGAAAAAGCATTTAAGCAGGATTTGAAAAATCGTATTGATGAAACCGCAAAATATGTAAAACCTTCAGAAGGTACAATGGATTTTGCTTTTATGTTTATTCCGTCAGAAGCAATTTATTATGATTTACTCGTGAATCGTATCGGGTCTATAAAATCAAACACGCAAGACCTCATTCAATATGCTTTTAAAGACAAGCATGTGATTATCGTATCACCTACTTCATTTTTGGCATATCTGCAAACAGTGCTTCAGGGACTCAAGGCACTTCAAATTGAAGAGTCGGCAAAAGAAATACGAAAACGTGTTGAGGAATTGGGGCGGCATCTGATAAGCTATGAGGTGTATTTTAAAAAACTGGGAAATAATTTAGGAACAACGGTAAATATGTATAATTCAGCGTATAAGGAATTTGGAAAAATAGACAAAGATGTGTTGCGTATATCAGGAGAAACAATCGGTGTTGAGGCCATAATATTAGATCGTCCCCACGAAGAAGATTAATTAATCATTTTTTATCCTATGAACATCGCAATAAATGGGTTTGGAAGAATTGGCCGAGTTTTTTTTAGGCAAGCATTTGGTAAGGAAAATATCACTATTGTTGCAATTAACGATTTGTCTGATATTGAAGATTTAGCATACCTATTGAAGTACGATACTACCTATGGAAGGTTTGAAAAAGATATTTCGATTTCGGGGAAAAGTTTTATGGTTGATGGAAAAGAAATAAAGATATATGCAGAAAAAGATCCTATAAAATTACCGTGGAAAGATTTAAATATTGATATAGTGATTGAAGCAACGGGAGTATTTTCTGATTTTGTAGGTGCGCATAAACATATTGAAGCCGGTGCAAAACGGGTTGTTATTACTGCCCCTGCAAAAGATACTCAAACTTGTATTTTTACTCCGGGTTTAGAGGATGTTTCAAAAATTACATCACTTGGGGATGCAGGACGAGTAACTTCAAATGCTTCATGCACAACAAACGCAGTCAATCCAGTTTTGGCAATATTAGATAAAGTGGTGGGTGTTGAAAAAGCAACTTTAAATACCGTGCATGGATATACAGCAACGCAATCGCTCATTGATAGTATTGCAATAAAGGATGTGCGAAGGGGAAGGGCGGCGGCTTTAAATATTGTTCCCTCAACCACTGGTGCGGCAGATGCGACCGCGCGCGTGCTTCCGCGCATGAAAGATAAGTTTGGTGGCATATCTATTCGTGTTCCAGTCATAACTGGATCGCTTGCGGATATTACGTTTATCGCCTCGCGCCCAACTACAGTGCAAGAAATAAACAGTATATTTGAAAAAGAAGTGCAAAGCGAAAAGTGGAAAGGAATTGTAAAAATTTCAAAAGATTCGATTGTTTCTTCCGATGTGATTGGAGAGCCATATGGGGCAATTATAGATACCACGTTAACACAAGTGGTTGGCGGAAATTTAGTAAAGGTATTTTCTTGGTATGATAACGAGTGGGGTTATTGCGCTATGCTTTTGGAACATATAAGACGATTGCAGGCATAGATATAGTATTTTAAAGTAGTAGCCCGGCAATGGCGGTAAAGGCCATAACTAAAAGGGTGATAACGCCAAGGATATTTTCAACGGCGGTATTTTTGTATGAGCCCATAATTTTTTTATTGTTTGCAATCAAAAGAATAAAAAATATCAAAAAAGGAGCAATACATCCAAATAAAATCGCAGTATAAAAAAGAAATTGAATGGTGGAGATAGGAAGTAGACTCAAAAGCGTTCCAGCAAAAATTGAAGAGAGCAGGGCAATATAAAAAAATCGCGCCTGATTTATTTTTTTATCCAAACTCGCTGGTTTTTTGAAAAGTTCCGAGAGAATATATGCGGCTCCTGCGGCAAGCACCGGAATTGCCAAAAATCCTGTGCCCAATACTGCAAGGGTAAAGAGAATTGTTGAGAAGTTTCCTGCTAAGGGTTGAAGTGCTTGTGCAACATCTATGATGTTTTCGGGACTTTTTCCTGTTGCAAAAATAACATTCGCGGAAGCGAGTATGATAAAAAACATTACTGCGTTTGAAAAAAACATACCCCATGCATTATCTGCTTTCATATGTTTAATTTCGCGCCATTTTTGAAATCCATGCTTTCTTTGTTTTAATTCTTCAATTTCCTCCTCTGACTCCCAAAAAAAGAGGTAAGGTGAAATAGTTGTTCCAAGTATTGCCGTAATGATCAAAAAACTTTCTTTTGTAAGCGCAAAAGAGGGAATGAGGGTGTGTTGAATTGCCTGCGTCCAGTCGGTATGCGAAAAAAACGCGACTAAAATATACCCTCCTAGAGTTACGCTGAGGTATTTTAATACATTTGCGAATTTTCTGTATGATAGAAACACAACTGCGCACATAATAGCCAAAGAACTAATAATGAGCCATGCTTCTTTTGGCAATAGGGGAGCAGTATAGTACAACATATCTGATATTGCGCGAAGGTCTGCTGCGATATTGAAGGTATTTGCAAAAAACATACCAAATGCAATAATATAGACAACCGCAGGATGACTGATTTGTTTTAAAATACCCACAATTCCTTTTTTTGTTGCGATTGCAATTTTTCCGCAGATATTTTGGATATTCCACAAAAGAGGGAAGGTTACGAGTGCGGTCCAAAGAAACTGATATCCTCCTTTTGCGCCAGCATAACTGTATGTAACGATTCCAGATGGATCATCGTCAGATGCTCCAGTAACAAGGCCGGGTCCAACCTTTTCCCATTGTTTTTGAGCTTTTTTTTCAAAGGCAATCAATTTTTTTTCAAATTTTTTAAGCGATTTTGAGCTTTTTGATTTTTTTTTAGCCATTTACCCTCCTAACTTTTTATAAAAAACGACGATTGCATACATTTTTTTCTGCTTAGGTATTGTTGAAAAGTTAAGAGGGTAACCATTTTAAAAATTATAAAGCTTGTTTGCTGTTATGCTAGCGGCGTCGCACGGCATGAAATGATATAATTATATATATAAAAAATCTATGCTTAACTTTTTTGCGGCGCTTGTATATCAAAAATACCGTCCTAAAGTTATTGTGGTAACTGGAACAGCTGGAAAAAGCGTAACAGTTGATTTTCTTTATCAGGCGCTGTCAAAAGATGCATCTGTATATAAAACTCAATATCATAAGCGTCACTCCGTTGGCATTCCACTTACTTTTTTACTTGAAAAAACCTTTAATCCGTTTAAGGTACTTGCAAAATTTTTAAACTTAATGATATTTCCGTGGTATAAAAAATACCCGGCATATATCGTGCTTGAATTTGGATTCGAAAATTCTAAAATTGTCTCCTATTGGGCTCAAAGGTTGGATTTTGATGTACTTGTGATTACCTCAATTGGCGACATTCCGCCATTTGCAGAGGTGTTTGCTGGACCTGAATCACTACAAAAAAAGAAAGAATTATTCGCGCGCGCGATTAAGCCGGGCGGACTTATCGTTTTAAACGGGGACGATATTTCAGTTTTTGAAATCGGAGAGCGTTTACAAAAAATTGCCGCAGATGACAACGATCCGTTTTCCGCTGAAGTTGTTTATTTTGGTATTACAAGCGATAGCGCGGTGCGCGCAGAAAATTATGAAATTGTGTGTGAGAAAAACGCGTGGGGAAACTCTTTTTTTCTATATACGCCCCAAGGAACAAAGGATTTATTTTTGCAAAATATATTTGGCAAGGGATCTGTGTATAGCGCGCTTGCAACCGCAACGGTACTGCTGAAGCAGGGATATGAATTTGAACATACGTGTTCGTTGCTTTTAAATCTTGAGGCACTGCATCATCGAATGAAGCTATATCGTAGCAGAAAAGGATATATTGTATTGGATAATACCTTTCATATCTCCAGTGCATCCATTTGGGAATCATTAGACGTACTGAGTAAGATGCCAGGAGAGCGAAAAGTGTGTGTGATTGGAGATTTATTACATACGGGAAAGTATGCGCTTGAACTGCATCAGAAAATAGGAAAAATTGCAGCGGATATGTGCGATGTGTTTGTCGGAATAGGGGTGCGATCAAAATTTGCAGTAGATGAGGTAAAAAATAAGAAGGGGCGGGCGTATAGTGCGGTTCATTTTTTCGAATATCAGCTTAAAGATATTGAGGCGTACCTTATGCAAGAGCTTCAGGCGGGCGATGTAGTGCTTCTTGCGGCTCCTCATGAGTTGCAATTGTATCACGTGTCGCATACAATCAGTTTGTAGAGCGTAAAATTTTTTTAATACCCCTTGCATTCAAAAATTTTATTCCGTACAATAACAACAACATCACTATGGAACAATATCCTACCCCAAAATCAAATCAGCAGGAAGGAGGACGGACAGGTGAAAATATTCAGGAGGTATGGGAGCGAATACAAACTGAAGTTGTATTGCAAACAAGGGTGGGGAATCCCGGTGTCCCCGGAGCTGTTTTAAGAACATCTAGAAAAATATCAGAAAGAACACAGGCAGTAGCGCTTACGGTGGGTGATAGGATTCAAGGGGCTGATAATTCTTTATCTCGTTTTGAAGAAAGGGTAGGAGTTCAAGCAGTTGTCGCACAGGAGGCACTTGAGGTGCAATTTGAAGCTTTGCGCATTCAAACAGGAGAAGGGCAATCAGTATAAAAAGATACTTTAAAAAATACCTAAATAAGCCACTTTTATACAGTACAGAGGATTTTTTAGGTATTTTATCAAAAGTTGCCTTATAGTATAAGTACACGCATATGGACACACAACCGTTGCAGGAGACAATTGAGCAACTGCAAAAATTTGATATTTTAGATAAAGAACAGGTAAAGGGCCTTTTGGATTTAGTTGATAAAAATAATGCGGATATTGTTCGTAAACAGCTCTACGAAATTGTGCAGAAAGAGCTTGTTGCGCGCAATATGGAAATCATCCAAGCGGCAATTGAATACAGCCGCGATTTAGGGGAGATTGTGAAGGGGAGCGGCGATCCGGAACTCGCGCTCATTGCTGAAAAATTTGAAAACGATTTAAAGCAAGAATTGATGTTTCTCGAGCAGGAGTTGAAGAAGAACACAACTCAAGAGAAATAATTTATTATTTAATAATAGAAAAAACGTCCTTTTTGTGGGCGTTTTAAAATTGTATAAAAGTGTTATACTATATATACATAGCAACCTGCGATGAAAGTGAGGTGAACACACATGGGATGGGGATCACGTTTACCCAGCTCTAATGATCCGCCGCGCGCGGGGCAAAACCCCTGGGGCGCAACTGAGATGCTGGATGACACGGCGATCCTGCTCAATGAGCTAGGGCGTCGTTGTCAAGGGGGTTGTCATCGCGTCATCCGGAACGAGTTTCTGATTGTTGTTTCTGATCATGGAGCGTGTTGTCCGGATTGCGCGCAGAAGCACGGGATGACAGCTTCTCAAACCCGGGAGGCCATTGCGCACAAAGCAGAAGAACTACGTGCGACACAGGCGGCCGAGCATCAGCGGCATCGGTTAGCATATCATGGCTGGGAAGGAGCTTACGACGCAGAGGCGGAGTAGGCGGTTTGCGGCACCTAATCGGCGCCGCGTTAAGCGCCACAGCCCCTTCGGGTCTGAGCTTGCGGCACCTAATCGGCGCCGCATTTTCTTTTTCGGGACTTTTTATGGGGCATGCTATAATAAATAAGCATATAAAATACACATGTTTAAAGGATTTTTTAAAAAAACAGGAATGACGCTTGTTGACGGATGGATGCCATTTGTTCGTCAAGTTTGTGACGCAGAAAAAGATATTGGAGTTTTAAATGACGATCAGCTTAAAGCAAAAACAGCTGAGTTTCAAAAAAACTTAAAAGAAAAGACACTGGATGATATGCTTCCTGAAATTTTTGCAGTTGTCCGAGAAGCCGCAAAGCGTACGTTAGGGCAACGGCATTTTGATGAGCAATTACTTGGCGGATATGGACTATATAAAGGAACGATTGTTGAAATGGGAACTGGTGAGGGAAAAACCATCACTGCAACGCTGGCAGTGTACGCGAATGCTTTGGAAAAAAAAGGCGCACATGTTATTACTGTGAACGATTATCTTGCCCAGCGCGATGCCGCGTGGATGGGACAGATTTATCATTTTTTAGGGCTGTCGGTTGGATGCATAGTGCACGATAGTGCATTTATGTATGATCCAACCTATATAGCAAACAGTGCACAGCAAACAGTGCACAGTAAAACAGAAGAAAAAGAGAGGGAGGAGGAAGAGTCATTTAAGGTATTTCATGAATTTCTGCGCCCCATTTCTCGTAAAGAGGCATACGCCTTAGATATCGTGTATGGTACAAATCATGAATTTGGATTTGATTATTTGCGCGACAACCTTGCAGTTGATGCAGATCAAGTAGTGCAACGAGAGTTGAACTTTGCAATCATTGACGAGGTAGATAGTATCTTGATTGATGAAGCACGTACGCCGCTTATTATTTCTTCCTATGAAAAAGAGGCCGACTCGGTATACCGATTGTTTGATGAAATCGCGCACCGCTTTGAAAAAGAAGTTGATTTTACCGTTGATGAAAAAAAGCGTTCGGTCTATTTAACTGAAGAAGGTCAGGAAAAATTGGAAAAGGTTTTGAATTTTAATCCGTACGAGGTGCAGGATATGCACTCCATTCATCATTTAGAGGAGGCATTGAAGGCAAATTATTTGTTTCACAAGGATAAAGATTATGTGGTGCATAATGGACAAGTTGTGATCGTTGATGAGTTTACGGGGCGCATGATGTGGGGGAGACGGTGGTCTGGGGGAGTGCATCAGGCAGTTGAGGCAAAGGAAAAAGTTGCGATTCAGCCAGAATCAAAAACCGTCGCGTCAATTACTATTCAAAATTTTTTTCGCAGATATAAAAAACTCTCCGGCATGACGGGGACTGCGGCAACATCAGCTGAGGAATTTTTTAAAGTGTACAATTCAGATGTTGCAATTATTCCACCGCATAAAACGCGGGTGCGTACTGATCATCCAGATAAGATTTTTGTCAGTGAGAGTATACGGTGGGATGCGGTTGTTGAAAAAATAAAAGAGTTGCACGAGCAAGGCCGGCCGGTTTTGGTTGGCACGACGTCTATTGAAAAAAATGAACTTCTTTTTGATAAACTACAAAAAGCAAAAGTATCCTTTAAGCTCTTGAATGCGAAAAATCATGAGGAAGAAGGAGAGGTTATTGCGCAAGCTGGACGTTTTGAGGCGGTGACTGTCGCAACGAACATGGCAGGCCGCGGCGTTGATATTATTTTAGGAGGACATCCCTATAACGAGCAGGAAGCGCAAAGAGTGAAAGATTTAGGAGGGCTTTTTGTTTTAGGAACTGAGCGGCATGAGGCGCGCAGAATTGATAATCAGCTTCGAGGGCGTGCAGGCCGACAAGGCGATCCCGGAGAAACTCATTTTTATATTTCGCTTGATGATCCGCTAGTTAAAATTTTTGGAGGCGAGATGATGCAAAAGCTTATTGAGCGCTTTAACCTTCCAAAAGATCAGCCCATTGAGCACTCTCTTGTTTCCAAGGCAATCGAAGAAGCACAGGCAAAAGTTGAGGGCATTAATTTTGATATGAGGCGCCACTTGATTGAGTATGATGATGTTATCAATAAGCAGCGTGAAAAAATTTATGCTGAGCGCAGAGCAATTTTAACGGGAGACCAAGACCCGCAGGAACAATTAAAAACTGAATTTAACGTATTTTTAAAAGAAGCCGAAGAGGAGACTATACGGTTTGTGTTTGGTATTCCACAAAAACAGCACATCGAGGATGGGAAGGAAGATGATGTCAGTCAAGAAGAGAGTTCCGAAGAGATTACTGAAAAAGCGCAAGAGATTTTTGAAAAAGAAATAGAGGAACTGAAAACTGCAGCGCAGGATGAGTATATGAGCGTGCTGAAAATTTCATTACTTCGCATCTATGATTATTTATGGGCGGAGCATTTGAGCTATTTGGATGAAATGAAAGAGTCCGTCGGATATCGCGCGTATGGGCAAAAAGACCCTTTGGTTGAATATAAGCGTGAAGCGCTTGAAGGTTTTGATAATTTTCATAAGTTGTTCCGTATCAATTTGTTTCAATACCTGCTCAATATCAGGCAACAAGGGCATCAGCATCAGATGATCACTGATGCGGGTGAAAAAAAGATAGGCAGAAACGATCCGTGTCCTTGCGGCAGTGGAAAAAAATATAAAAAATGCCACGGAGCGTAAAAATATAAATAAAAGTAAACGACAGTATAATTTGCATAGGGACGATTATTAACTTTTTAGCATACATTATGTCACTTGAACAATTTGCGCAAGGAATGGCGTCGCTTTCTCAGGTAAATTCTCTATCGCAGATGCCAGCATCTGCACAGGCCGGGATTATAGTACTTCTTGTGTGGACGCTTATTTGGAAGGGACTAGCCCTTTGGAAGGCAGGGGGAAAGCAAGATAAAATATGGTTTACCGTGCTTCTTGTGGTCAATACAGTTGGAATTTTAGAAATTTTATATCTGTATGTCTTTAGTAAAAAGAAAAAAGAAGAACCGCAGGTAACGGTTCAGCAACCTCCTCAAAATCCGCAAGCCCCTTTGATTTAAAGGACACTTAATCCAACAAGATAGATACCTACAGCATTCAGAAAGTATGCAAGGATGACAAAGTAGCCTTCTTTGATTTTTGATGTTCCTAAAAAAAATATGCCAATTTCATCTGGTAAGGGAGATGCGATAATAAACAACCCTGCGCATATAGGAAATATACGTAGGATCCTTTTTTGTTGTATATGGAAGACCTTCTTTTGTTTTAAAAATATCACAATATTTTTTGCAATTCCTAATTTAAGAAATTTGAAAATAAGTAAATCTCCCAATGCCGCGCCAATGCCGCCAAAAATAACCGTTGAAATTAAAAACCCATCTTGCGCAAGCGCTATAATTGCCGCAATGGAAAGAGGCGCTGTGAAAATAGAGGCATAAAATATACCCGCTAAAAGAGCCAGTAAAAATGGAGGAAGGCGGTATGTAAAAAGAACCCAGTTAATAAAATCTGTTTTTACTATAAAAATAGCGATAATAATGCTGACGCTGATGATTATGATATCTCGTATAATTGAATAACGCATTATTCTATTATACATATCATTATGGCTATGTTTTATACAAAATCAGGAGATAAGGGTGCAAGTTGCATCGGAAAAACATGCGTATCAAAGTCGCATGAACTGATTGGACTTTTAGGAGAATTAGATGAACTCAATAGTTTTATTGGCCTTTCACGTTCCTACAGCGGGAGTGCACGCGTACGAAGGGTTCTTTTGGCACTACAAGAACATCTCTTTATTATTCAAGCGCACATTGCATACCTTCTTTATCCTAAGTTTACCCCGCCTGTATTTTCTGTAGAAAAAGTTTCGTTTTTAGAAAAGGAAATTGATGCGATTGAAAAGGGCATAAAGGTTCAAAAATCATTCATTATTCCGGGGTCATGTAAGGAGGCGGCATGGCTTGATGTTGCTCGAACGTTAGCTCGGAAAGTTGAACGTTCATATATTTCAGAAACAAAAAATAAAAAAATGAATAAAGATATCGCACCCTATTTAAATCGCCTCTCAAGCATGTTGTATGCGCTTGCGCGCTATAGTGCGTCTGTAAAAAAAGTAAAAGAAAAAGGACCGACGTATAGGTAAAAAATAATTTTTTAAATCAATACCAAAAATATTATTAAGATTATGGATTACATCTCAATTGAGGATTTTGCAAAAATAGATTTACGAGTTGCAACCGTTTACCAGGCAGAGGCGATTGAAGGATCTGAAAAACTTATCAGATTGCATATTACCCTCGGCGATGAAAAAAGAATTATTCTTGCGGGATTAAAGCAATATTATGCCCCCGAGCAATTGCTGAGCAAGCAGATTATTATTGTTGCAAACCTTCAGCCGCGTCAGATGATGGGGGAGGAAAGCCAGGGAATGCTTTTGGCCGCGCGAGGAACCAATGGATCTGTCATCTTAATTCCAGAAAAACAAGTCGACACCAATTCAAAAATTTCCTAAAGACAATGATATATAAAAACAAAATAAATTTTTCGGTTGAAGCGCCTCGTCAAGTTAAAAAAGAGGGAGTTGTGGTTATTCCGTTTGCGCAGGAGAAGGATATTTTTTCAAAACACGCATTTTTGTATCTTCCAGAGCGGATGCGGGAATTTTTAAAAAAAACCATTCCGCTTGTAAAAATTCAAAAATCTCATTTTTTTGATACTCCAGACGGCTCGGTTATGTGCGTGTCTATGGAAAAAGATATTACTTCGCGAAAATGGTTCGTGCTGATACGCACTATTTTGCAAACTCTTAAAACATCAAAAAAATCATCGGCGGTCATATTCCTGGATGATTTTTATATCGCGGATTTTTCAATTTTTGAATGCGCTCGTCAGATTGCAACCAATATGGTACTGTCGGATTTTGATTTTAGTAGGGAGTTTAAGGAAATTCCAAAAGAGGGATGGCATGATATAAAAAAAATTACCCTCTTTGCAAAAGACAAAAAAACGCAAGACGCGGTAAAGCAAGGAATTATTATTGGAGAGGAAACAAACCGTGCTCGGTATTTGAGTAATTTACCGGGAGGCGAAGTAACTCCCGCAACGCTTATTTCCGTTGCAAAAGAAATCGCGAAATTTTCAAAAGTGAAATTGATTGTCCTCGATGAAAAGAAACTAAAGGCAGAAGGCGCGGGCGGCATATTGGGGGTTGCGCGGGGATCAAAAGAAAAGCCGTATCTTTGTGCGCTTGAATATCGATCAGATCCGAAACTTCCCGAGGTTCACTTGGTAGGAAAGGGTGTTACGTTTGATACCGGAGGATTGCATGTAAAGCCGGGAGATTCTATGAATGATATGTATTTGGATATGTCAGGGGGTGCATCGGTTTTGAGTGCGGTCGCTCTTTTTGCGCGGCTTCAGATTCCAGCTAATATTGTTGCGCTGGTTCCGGCGGTTGAAAATATGGTTTCTGGAGAGAGTTATCGACCGGGTGATATTTTAAAAACCATTTCAGGAAAAACTATTGAGGTGGGGAGCCCGGATGCTGAAGGGAGGATTATTGTGGCAGACGCAATTGATTATGGAAAAAAACACTTCAATCCTCGCGCCATTATTGAGTTTTCAACCCTTACCGGCGCAGTTATGGCAGCTTTGGGGACCAAAGCATCGGGGCTTTTCACGTCTGATGAGCGATTGGTTCCTCCTTTGTACAGTGCGGCTGAAAAGGCGGGGGATTATGCATGGCATCTTCCTTTATGGGATGAATACGCAGAAGATATCAAATCACACGTTGCCGACATTTGGAATGTTGGAAAAAGCAGGTATGGCGGTGCGATGCATGGCGCACAATTTTTATGGGAGTTTGCAAAACCTATTCCCTTTGTGCATTTTGATATTGCGCCTCGCATGGTGACGGACGGGGCCGACGGTCTTCAAAAGGGATCGCTTGGATATGGCGTGAAGCTTTTATTTGAATTATTTTCCAATTTTGGTCAGTTTAAAAAGATCATTTCATGATTGTAGAAGAGAAGCGGGTACTTGCACCTTTAACCACTTTTAAAATCGGTGGACCGGCAACATTTTTTGCGCAAGTAAAAAATTTTACCGATCTGGAAGAAGTTCAAAAACTCGGAAAGGCACAGGGGCTTCCTCTTTTTGTTTTGGGTGGAGGGAGCAATGTGCTTATTCGCGACGGTGGATTTCAGGGAATTGTACTAAAACCAGATTTTGATTTTATTGAGGTATACGATAATGAAGTTCATGTTGGAGCGGGAACGATTATAGCTCATGTTGTTTTTCAAACTGTTTCTTTGGGACTGATGGGATTGGAGTGGGCAGGGGGATTGCCGGGAACGGTGGGTGGCGCAATTCGTGGAAACGCAGGGTGCTTTGGGGGAGAGATAAAAGATTCAGTACTTTCTGTTGAGGCATGTGATATGCAAACCGGACAGTTTAAAAATTTTACCCCAGAAGAGTGTAATTTTTCTTATCGCATGTCTTTTTTTAAAAAAAATCCGCAATGGCTTGTTGTGCAAGCAAAACTCCGCGCTACAAAAGGAAATAAAGATGAATTGATGGAAAATATGCAAAGTCATATTGCATTTCGCAAAGAACATCATCCGCTTGAATACCCAAACGCAGGAAGTACGTTTAAAAATGTACCGCTTGCATCGGTAAGTGAAAAAGTAAAACAGTTAGCGCAGGAGCAAGGAGTTGTAAAAACAGATCCGTTTCCGGTTATTCCAAGCGCATTTCTCATTGATCAGTGTAATTTAAAAGATAAAGAAATTGGCGGAGCCGCAGTTTCAGTGAAGCATCCTAATTTTATGATCAATAAAAATCACGCAACAGCACAAGACATTTTAGATCTTATTGCGTACGTCAAAGACACGGTACACAAAAAATTTGAAGTTATTTTGGAAGAAGAAATTTTTATTTTGTGATTTTTAAAATACATAGTGTGTTGAATTGTTCAATTTGACATTTATAAGCGACGTCGGAGATGGAATAGCGCAGGATTACCTGCTTGCAGCTTATTACGGACTAAAACGGTCCGTCAACGCTGCGACCCATCGCGGCTTAAGCGCAGAAAATATATTTCTGCTTGCGGCTTACCAACTTCGTTGAGACGCCGCAGATTACGACGCCGCATATCCCCAAAAGCGATTCTAAAAAATAAGATTGTTTTAAAATTAAGATAAGAGAAATATTTTAATTTTTTAGACATGTACTTCGGAGCAGGTCGACTCTGAGTCATTACACACATGGACAATTGAAAGAAGATGGCAAAGAAAAAAGCAAAAAAAGCTGCAAAAAAGAAGAAATAACATGAAGCCGCCCCGTCAATCGGGGCTGGCTCGTCTAACGAGCCGCCCCTTATAAAACAGGGGCGGTTTTATTTTTATTAAAATTACATCCTCATTTACATGGTGGGGATTTTTATTTTTTCCAGTAATTTTTTTGTTGATAAGTTGGTCAAAAGTTTAAATAATGCCTAAAATAAAGGAGTTTTTTAGTACTTTATTTTTTTATGCAATTTTGTTTTTTATGAAAGTGGTATAAAATGGAGTCAAGAATACTATTTGTGGGGGATTGTGGATAATTGTGTGGAAAATGTGGATGCGGCGTCGTAATCATAATATGCATCACGCGATGGGTCGCAGCGTTGACGGACCGTTTTAGTCCGTAATAAGCTGCAAGCAGGTAATCCTGCGCTATCCCATCTCCGGCGTCGTAATCGTAACACCTCAGAGTTTTAAAACATATATTTTTAAAAATATCTATGCTTATCGGAGAATACAGGCACAACTTAGATGCAAAAGGAAGAGTTGCTATTCCGGTAAAATTTCGATCAAAATTTGATGATGAAATCATTATTACTCGCGGAATTGACAATTGTTTGTTTGGATACACAAAATCAGAGTGGGAAAAAATGGTTGAAAAAGTAACCCAACTTCCGTTTAGTCAAAGAGATTCGCGCGCATTTTCCCGGTTGCTTCTTGCCGGCGCTGTTGAGAGTGAGATTGATGGTCAAGGACGCGTGCTCATACCTGAATATCTTCGTACATATGCAAAACTGCAAAAAAAAGTTGTTATGGTGGGTGTACATAGCAGAATTGAAATTTGGGATCATGATGCGTGGATTGCTTATCAAAAAGGCAGTGAAGAAAACGCAGAAGATATTGCTGAGCGCTTGAGTGATTTAGGTATTTAAAAAATAAATTATGCATATTCCGGTATTGCTTGAAGAAATCATACAAGCGCTTGATGTTCATGAGGGGGACAAGCTTATTGATGCAAACTTTGGATTTGGGGGACATAGTTTTGCGCTTCTTCCGCATGTAGGGGAGACGGGAAAAATTTTGGGACTTGAATGGGATCCGGAGGTCGCGTCATATATGCAACAAGAAATCATGAGAAAAAAAGTAGAAAAGAAGATAGTGCTTAAGAATGGAAACTTTAAGCATATAAAAAAAATTGCGCATGATGAAGGATTTACATCGGTCAAGGGAGTTATTTTTGACCTCGGTGTTGCAACGTGGCATTACAAGCAATCAGGCAGAGGATTTAGTTTTTCGACCCCAGATCCCTTAGATATGCGTTTGAACCCCGAGGACACTAAAATAACCGCGTTTGAAGTTGTAAACTATTTTTCACAAAAAGAGTTAGTTGAGGTTTTTAAAAATTACGGAGAAGAGTATCAGGCAGAGCGTGTTGCGGCTGAAATTATTACAAAAAGAAAAATAAAAAAAATAGAAACATCTGAGGAGCTTTCTGAAATCGTTATGCGGGCCAAAGGGCATCGCGGATCTAAAGATGCATCTGCAAGAGGTACGCGCACGGGACGCAGTCATATGCGCGGTATACATCCTGCGACGAAGGTGTTTATGGCACTTCGATCATTTATTAATGATGAGCTTGGAAATTTATCTGAAGGGTTGCGTGAAAGTTTTGACGTATTGCAACCCGGAGGAAAGATTGCTATTTTAAGTTTTCAAGGATTAGAGGATAAAGTGATTAAATCAATTTTTAAAGAATTAAAAAGCAAGGGGGCATTGATGCTCACAAAAAATGTTGATACCCCGTACAGACGCAGACGCTTTTTTCTGAAAAAAACGTTTCCCGTCATACGTCTTATAAAAAATTACCATCTTTCAATTGGTCATTTGTGCACCTTGTCTTGTTGGTTATGCTGTTTGGGATGATTTTGAATGAGCGAATTTGGTCCAAAGAATATGCGTCGCTTGTTGATCGTTCTTTGGACCAAGTTTCCTCATTAAGCAACGAAAATAGCGTGCTGTATAGTCATGTTGCCAGCACCTTACAAAAGGAAAGGTTTGAGCTTTTAGGATATCAGCCTCCTGCGCGCGAATATATCCTTGAACCATCGGTTACGCTGAGATGAAATCCCGTCGACTGGACGTTCTTTGCTTTATTGTTATTTTTGTTCCCTGGCTTATCGTGCTGTGGGGACTTTTTCGGCTTCAGATTGTTCGTGCAAGCGACCTTGAAAAAAAAATTGAAAGAGTAGAAAACAGCCATTTTCGTGTTATTACCCCAAAGAGAGGAACACTGTATGTTCAAGATAAGGATAAAAATAAATATCCTGTCGCTATTTCTGAAAAACAATATGATGTATATTTCAATGCTCGTGTTTCAGATAATCCAAAAATCGAACTTGATCGCATACGTACATTTTTGCCCGATATCGTCATTCCGGAAAAATTAGATTCAGGGGCGATTATTTTAAAAAAAGGAATTTCAGATTCGCAGAAAAAATCGCTTCAGAATTTACATTTTAATTCGCTTTTTTTTGAGGTAAGTTATAAAAGAATTTACCCGGAAAAAAGTTTTTTATCAACAGTTTTGGGATTTGTTGCACGCAATAAAGATGGAGTACTTGAAGGGAAGTATGGTGTTGAAAAATATTACGATGATATCTTGCGTGGATTTGAAGGATATAAATTTGGCATTGACAAAGCGGAGGCTCCAGTGAGCGGGCAGGATGTTGTTTTGTCAATTGATTATTTTGTACAAAAAGAAGCAGAGCAAACATTGCAATGGGCAATTGATACATTTAAAACAACAGGAGGCATGATTGTGGTCGCGCGTCCCAATGGGCAAATTATTGCACTTGCAGAGAGCCCATCCTTTGATCCGAATAATTTCAGTGAGGTAAGCGATTACCAGGTGTTTCGCACAAAGTTTATTCAAAATTATGAGCCAGGGTCAATCATGAAAGCGCTTACGTATTTGTCTGCTGTTGAAAAGAGAGTGTTTAATGAAAACCAAACGTACTACGATGCTGGCTTTATTGAAATTAATGGGTGGAAAATTTCAAATTTTGACAAAAAAGGAAGAGGTCTTATTACCTTAGGAGAGGCGTTTGAGCAATCATTGAATACGGGTTCAGTTTTTATTGAGCGGCTTATTGGAAATATCTATTTTTTGAATATGCTTGAAAAATTTAAATTTGATGAAACTCCGCGCGTTGATTTGCCAAACGTCTATGAAGGAAATTTAGAAAATTTAAAAAAATCAGATTTTCGTGAAGTTAATTTCGCAACCGCAAGTTATGGGCACGGTATTTCTGTTTCTCCCGCACACATACTTCAATTTTTAAATGCGATTGCTTTAGATTGCAGGGTGAGAAAACTTTCTTTTGGAGATTATGCTATTTCCGACGGACAAAAATCATTACATGGAAATGCGCAATTGGGGGCATCGGACGCAGCATGTTCAAAAAATACCCTATCTGGAATTCGACATCTGATGGAGCGTGTTATGAAAAATGGATCAGGAAAACAAGCGCAAGTTCCGGGATTTCGCATTGGCGGAAAAACAGGATCTGCGCTTATTCCGGTCAACGGAAAATATACTGACGATGTGATTAATACCTTTCTTATCATGATTCCTTTGAATAACCCGGAGTTTACCATGCTTGTCCGGTTAGACAAGCCAAACGGAGGGCTTGCCATGGTAACTACTGTTCCTACCGCAAAAAGAATGCTTGAATTTTTAGTGAACTACTACAATATACAACCCGACAATACGCAGGAATTGTTACAGGCGCAAAGTAATTAATTTTTATTTTCTCGCTTACATAACATACGACAAAGTCCAGTATGTTGGCTCGCTCGTTTTATGAAAACGCTCGGGTCTGGTTTAACGCGACTATCCTCTCGTCGCTTTGCTCGCTCACATCAAAGATGTTCGCATTTCTTACTTGCTCGCGCAACATACACTTGGGACTTTTCGTGAGTTCGCTGCGAAAATAAAAATTCCATGTATTTTTTTTGTGCGCTACAGCCCCTTCGGGTCTACGCTTGCGGCGTTGAATACACGCCGCGAATGTTTGATTTTTGGTTTATTAAAGATATACTGTTATAAGATATGTTTGAGGAACCCTTTTTTATTCTTTTACTTATAGTCGCAGGGATTTTATACGGGATTCATCTTATATCGCTTCAGGTTTTACTTTTTGCTGTTTTTATTATTGTGGTGTGTTGGGTTATTCTTTTAAAACAAATACGTGCGGAAGAGGAAAAAGAAGTCGCTGAAAAATTAGCATAAAAATAAATCATGCAGATACAATACTTGAAAAGTCAAAATATTATGAAAACATGGATGCTTTTGCTATTTTTCTTTGGACTTGTTGTTGGAATCAGCTTCTTTTTTTCCTATCTTTTAGGGAATAAGTCAATTTTTTATATGGGGGTTGTATTTGCTTTAGTGATGAATGGATTGTCATATTGGTATAGCGATAAATGGGCAATTGCCTTAAATCGTGCTCGTCCTATAGGAGAAAATGAATATAAACAAGTGCAAGAGTCAGTAGCGCGTTTGAGTGTTTTAGCGCAGGTTCCCGTGCCTTCCCTGTATGTCATTGAAAGCAATGCGATGAACGCATTTGCAACTGGACGCGATTACAATCATAGTGCGCTTGCTGTTACCAGCGGTCTTGTTGCGCGTTTAACTCCCGAGCAGCTTGATGGGGTACTTGCGCATGAGATTGGGCATATTAAAAATTATGACATTCGCTTAATGGCCTTAGCTGGGGTACTTGCGGGCTTAGTGAGCATTATTGCAAACTTTTTTTTACGCATGAGTTTGTTTGGAGGAAACAATGATGAAAGGCGAGAAGGGGGGGTTTTGCTTTTGGCACTTGCATTTTTATTTGCGATTTTAGCTCCTCTTTTTGCTCAGCTTTTACATTTAGCAATTTCGCGAAAACGGGAATTCTTAGCTGATGCAACGAGCGCGTATATTACAAAAAATCCAAGGGGACTTGCATCAGCCCTGCGGGAAATTTCTCGTGATGCATTCCCGCTTACGCAAGCCCAGCCGTCAACTGCACATTTATTTATTGCAAATCCGTTTCGATCTCAAAAGGGATTTGCGTCGTGGCTTGGGAATTTATTTGCAACACATCCTGCAATTGAGGAGCGAGTGGAGGTGTTAGAGCAAATGGTGGTGTAGGTATCAGATTTTTGAAATATATCTTTCGTTCGATGTGCTAAGTTTGGCGTTCGCTTCGCGACCGCTCAAGCAAGCCATACCTACCCAAATTTCGCTTGGAATACTATTTTAAAAATTATTGTTTGGGTGGAAAAATATTAGAGATATTATTACTTTGGGGCGTTCTCTCAAAAGATATACTTGCAAATAGGTTTTTCAAATCTCTCTCAAGATAATATTTCAAAAATAAATTGTTCCTTAATTTTTCAATTTTGCAATTTTAAAATTTTTTAATTTCTCAAGAATTTTCCAGCCATCTCCGGCTCCTACAGTGAGTACCCAGTTACCCTTTTGAATATGTTTTTTGAGATAGGATTCAGCTTGCGCGTGTGTCGAAACAAATACGGCTGTTTTTTCACTGCACGCTTTGCGCGCAGCATTTGTAAGAACTTCCGCAAGACCGCTTCCGTCAGCTTGTTTTTTCTTTTTTTCACTTTTTAGTACGTTTTTCAAAAATGTTTGTTCGCGAGCTGATGAGTATGTTTTTAAAATAACCACGTGGTTAAAAAGTGACAATGCTTTTGCAAAATCGTCAAAAAGCTCAAGAGTTCGCGTGTAGGTATGTGATTGAAAAACAATCCATGTTTTTTGGGTGTCAACGCCTCTTGACCGTAGGGAATTTGCAACGCTTGCAACTTCAGTCGGGTGATGTGCGTAATCATCAACCAATGTTATGCCTTTATAGGTACCGTATATTTCAAAGCGACGTTTTACTCCGCGCCATGCCTTTAGAGCAGAAATTATTATTTCTTTGGGAATACCAATTGCATCAGCGGCCGCTGCAGCATGCGCAGCATTGTTTTGATAATGATCCCCGGGAATAGAGAGGGGTTGGGCATAGGGTGTCGGCTGTATTATTTTTATCTGCGGCGAAATTTTTATTCTTTGGGTTGTGATAAGAAGCTGTGGTTGTTGCAATTGCGCAACAAATTTTTCAAATGCACGGGTATAGCTTTCTTTTGTTTTATAGTAGTCGGGATGATCGTAGTCGATATTTAAAAGAACGGTTATTTTAGGGAAGTACTGTAAAAATGCCTCGCGGTATTCATCTGCTTCAATTGCAAAAAATACTTTTTCAAGTTGAGCATCTGAAAATATCGGATCATGAATTGATTTTTTAAGATCTGGTTGTATGGATACGAGCGCATTGCTTTTCCAATTCAATACTTCAGATCCAATAAGTGCAATCGTATTCATCCCTGATTTTTTTAGAATTTCCCCCAGCATTGAGGTGGTTGAGGTTTTTCCATGTGATCCGCATACTGCAATGCCGGTGCATTTATTGAAGAGTTTTGCAACTGCTTCGGGGTAGAGAAGTAAGGGGATATTTTTTTGCAGAGCTTCTTTCACTTCCGGGTTTTCTGCTACAAAACCTCTATCTCGGCGAAAGTATGCTTGAGAAACCACAATGAGATCGATATCTTTTGTGATGTGAGATTTTTTAAATCCTTCAAAAAACACAATGTGTTGTCGTTTCAGTACTTCGTCAGTAAAAAATTTTTCGTGTGTATCGGATCCCGATACTGCGTATCCGAATGCTTTGCAAATATGCGCATATGCGCACATCCCAACTCCCTTGATGCCGATAAAATAAATCTTCTTTTTTTTCATTATGCACACGTAAAAATAAACTACTTTGATATTATAATCATAGTAGATTTATATTTTTACTACAATGGGATTTTTCCTTCTTTTCATCATATTCCTTCTCTTTTTATGGTTTGGATGGGTAGAGCTCAAAGCCGGCAGATGGCAGTGGGCAGTTGTTTTTGTTGTTTCAAGTTTACTCCTTTTTGTGATGGCATATGTGAGTCGGTATTGATCAGCAGGCTCTTCCCGAGCATTGCTGCCATCTTCCGGTTCCGTACTCGTAATGCCAATACTCATTTACATAACGCGCCCATTCATTTTGAAAAAATATTTTTTCAAGATCGGCTCTTCCGGGGCTATTCTGAGACATATTATCAGCGCCATTACGTTTTCCGTAATTAAGATTAAATTTTTTTCCATCGCGTAAGCGTACTAAATATCCATCTACCGCTCCTCCTGTTTGATGAGGAGCCTTACAAGTTGGATCTGGTCTTGCGGCATAACGAGGATTTTGCCCCCAATGATTCCAGATGTTAACTTGATCTTGGTAGCTCCTGTATCCTTGTGTAATAACTATTTTATACCCAAGCGCATGTGCTGCTTGCCCAACTCTCTGAAGATGCGGAAGAATATCCTTTCTAATTTTTTTATTTGATTCAAGACCTTGCCCCGAGATAGCGACTAAATCGGATTCTTGGGGGCATCCCGGAGGGATAATGGCTGTTCTTCCTTGAACCGGTGTTGCGCCTGCGTTTATGACCGGTGCGGCATCAATAATAAATTCAGGTGGATCCAACTTTTTGACGTTATATATAATCAGCTCAGCTTTGAAAATTGCAGGATTTACCCAGTACAAAATTGTGCCAGATATAAAAATAAACGCAAGACCATAAATGGCATTCATGATTATCTGTTTGCCCGCACCTTTTTGGTTGCTTGCGGCACCCAGTATGTATTTAAATGCCCCAAACACCACAAATAAAAATGCTATTGCAACTGCAAGCGTGACGCCAAGATTATAGAGTCCCTGCAAGCAAACTTGGATATTTGCAGTATTTTGTGATCCTATGGATGGCGTGCAATATATACTAATAAAATCGGTAAGGTTCATTATTTAGCGCTGAACAATGTTTTGTGTTTTTCTTGTAAGAATATAATCGTATAAAACCGCAAGATCTCCATTTCGCATACGTACACATCCCCATGTTGGCCTTAGATCATTTTCGTTATCATACCATGATCCATGAATAAGAATGGCAGGCCTTTGGGAATTTACAAGCCGTATGATCCTTTGTCCTAAGTATGGTCCAAGGCTTGATTTACATCCCTTGGGATTATCTAAGCAGGCCTTTTTATCTCCTGCACGAAAATTTCCTATCGTTGTTTTGTTATCTCCTTGGCGCCCTGTTCCCGGGTCGGAACATCCATTCTCACCAAAGCGCACAGGAAGTGATGCAATTTGCTCGTTACGATGATTAAAAATAGCTGCAGTATTATCACTGCAGTCAAAAATAATTTTTCCTATATAAAATTCTCCCCTCCCGTATTGTTGTAGTTGTGTCTCAATGGTTGCCCTTAATTGCGCATTTGAAACCGTTGGGCCTGCTGGGTTGATGCTTGCATTATCTCCATCATAAATAGGTGAGACCTCGGCATCAATTGTCGGCGGATCCAGTTTTGTGACATTATATAAAATCAGCTGGGCATTGAAAATTTCAGGGTTTACCCAGTAGAGAACTGTTCCTGATATGAAAATAATCACAAGTCCTGTTATAGCATTGGTAATCATCTGCTTGCCCGCACCTTTTTGATTTGAAGCTGCTCCGGTTATATATTTGAATGCCCCAAACACTGCGAATAAAAATGCAATTGCGATTGCCAACATGACACCAGCGTTATAGAGGCCCTGCAGACATCCTTGTATATTTCCTGCGGTGTCGCTTTTACAATAAGTTCCGATAAGATCCGTTGCGCTTTGTGCGAACGCAATACCATAAAAGGCGGGCTTTTTTTGCTGAGCGAATTTTTGCATTAAAGCGTTTTGATATTTTGCTGCAGATATTGTTTAATATCCGTAATTGCAATGCGTTGCTGCTGCATGCTGTCGCGGTCACGGATAGTAACAGTATTATCAGTGAGGGTGTTAAAGTCAATCGTGATGCAGTAGGGAGTTCCAATTTCATCCTGCCTTCGATAGCGTTTTCCGACATTTCCATTGTCATCAAATTCACACATTGTATATGTTTTGACGTCGTCAAAAATTTCTTTTGCTTTTGCAACAAGTTCCGGTTTATTTTTTAAAAGCGGAAACACTGCGACTTTTATCGGGGCCATATGCTTTGGAAATTTCATAACAATGCGTACTTCACCTTCAATGTCCTCTTCGGTATATGCTTCACACAGCAGGGCAAGAAAAATTCTTCCTACTCCAACAGACGATTCAACGATATGGGGAATGTATGACTTTCCGCTTTGAGGGTCTTTATAAGAGAGGTCTTTTTTAGAAAAGGTGCTATGTTGCGTTAGATCATAGTTTCCTCGCGCATGAACGCCCTCTAATTCTTTGAATCCAAAAGGGAATTGATATTCAATGTCATATGCTTCTTTTGCATAGAAAACTAAGTTTTCATGTTTGTGCCATTTTAGATTTTTTTCACTTATCCCCATATCAAGATAAGATTGCCATCTATAATTTTTGAGCCATTCATACGCTTCCATTTCTTTGTTTGGCGCAGTAAAATACTGCATTTCCATCTGTTCAAATTCGCGTGTTCTGAAAATAAATTGACGAGCGGTTATTTCATTTCGAAATGCCTTTCCAGTTTGTGCAATACCAAAGGGGATTTGGACGCGCATGGAATCCATGACGTTTTTATAATTTACATAAATACCTTGACATGTTTCTCCGCGCAAATACACAGGGTCTTTATTCCAATCGTCTGTAAAGTTTCCTAAATTCGCTTTGACAAGCAGATTGAATTTTTTTACCGGTGTAAAATCTTTTTTTCCGCATACCGGACAAGTTATTTTTTCCTTATGTGCATCAAAAATTTCATTGATGCGGTCTTCGGACATTTTTTCATCAGCTGTTTGCCCGATATTTTCAAGAAGATGATCAACGCGGAATCGATTGTGGCATGACCTGCACTCTGTTAGGGGATCTGAAAATCCAGATACATGTCCCGATGCTTCCCAAATTTTAGGATGCATAAAAATAGCAGAATCCAATCCAACAATGTCATCCCGTAGTTGCACCATTGTTTTCCACCACTGTTGTTTTATCGCCTGTGCAAGCTCTGCGCCATACGGACCGTAATCATAAATGGCTGAAAATCCGCCGTAAATTTCAGACGACGGATAAATAAATCCCTTTCGTTTTGCAAAGGTTGCAATAGTATCAATTGAATGTTTTTTCATTTTGTTGCTGTATGACTTGCTCTAGATTTACCGCAGGAAGCGTTTGGGAGAATGTTTTTTTAGAATATGTCCCCTGTGCGCTAAATGTCAGAGAATCAAGAATAGTAAATTTTTCAAAATCTCCAAGCGGCGGTGTTATCTCTATTTGAAACGCAATATCAATAGGTTCATATATGACGCCATGATTTGCGGCTATATCTTTGATTTGATAGAGAAAATCACCAGTTTTTTGATTATATGATAAATTTTGCGGGTCAAAATATCCTCCCCATACGCCAGTAAGTTGCACGCCAATAGGGATGTGTGTTTTTAGCTGTATGTTTTCTAGCCCCTCCGCAATGGAGTTTATTTTCATGTGCACGGTAAGGGTTGTTTTTGATCCGGTGGTAGGGGGGAAGGGCCCGCTATTTTGGATGATGTTGTCATAAAAAATAATGGACGGCGCAAGCGAGGCATTTCCTTGAAGAATTTTTTTGTCTTCTGCTCGCACTACAAGTTCGGATGAGAGAATTTGAACTTCCGGTGGAATGGATTGCGTTTGAAGTTGCGCAGAAACTGAAAGAGGGAAGTCCTTATCATTGGGGCTGAAAATGGGATATTCTTTTGGAACCCCCACTTGAAACGTTACAGAACCCTTGCTTTTGGGAAGAATTTTATTAAGTTCTCGTTTGTTGCGCGCATCCCATACAAGAGTATGATTTGATGATGAAAAATATCCGTCAGTTTTAATATCTGAAAAATCAAAAGGACCGTTAAAGTTGATATGAAGCGAGACATCCTGTAGGCTGATGGAACTTTTATTTTCCCAAGAAACCGTATAGGAAATTTGTTGATTCAAGTCCATAACTTTGTTTTCCGGATATGATGAGATATGCAGAACAACAGGCGAGTCAATCGTTTTTACGGCAACAGGAATACCTTCAAGCTGAAATTCTTGTCCCTGATATAGCAAAGTTGGAATAACAGTAAAAATCGGATTAATAGGGATTGAGCTGAATTTTCCAACCATGACTACGTCTGCTTTTTCGCTTTGTGCAATAGTTGGAAAATCCCAAGAAAGATCTCCTTGGTTTTCCGGAACAAAAGAAATAGCATCAAAATTTCCCGGATTTTCAAGAGACAACTTCAAGCCAAATTGTTGGTTTGTGATGTTTGCAAATGAAAATGAAAGTTTAAACGGCTCTTGCACAAACACTTGATTGGGAAACGATGCTTGAAAATCAAACGCGCCTTTTTTAATGGCGATACTCATTTTTTTATCAACTGAAAATCGTTGATTTTTTTTGGGAGGCATATATTCAACAGTTGCCTTTATTTCCGTGACCTGATTTGTTTTTCCCGCAAAAAAAAGTGGAAGCGGAATAGATGTTATGTCTCCGCTTTGAAATGCCCCGATATCTATTTGTTTTGTTTTTGATGTGGGATCGCCTTCAAAATATGCACCATCCCCAAGGTCAACCGTAAGCACAGTATTTTCAAGGGTATATTTTGATTTATTTTTAAGCTGAATTGTATATGCAACGGGGGAGAGCGCTGAAACATCAGAAGGTCCCGATAGTTCAATTGATACGTTATTTATTTTCACCATGCGCCAAAATAGTACAAACCCAAACACTGAAGCGCTTAATAAAAACACAATAAAGGAAAATAAAAATAGTTTTTTTACCGGTAGTACGCTTGTATGTAAGGACTCTTCGGATTCTTCGTGGCGCCAATTTTCAGTTGCGGCGATATTTCTTCGTTGCACTCCCCAAATATTCTTCAAGCTTCCGGGGCGTTTAGACGTTTTTTCTTTATACAGTTCATTCTCAAGTTCATTTTCAAATGTTTCTACCGGTTCTTTGTTTGGGTCTTTTACGTCTGCCATTTCTACAGTTAATTTTAACACTATCGCGTTTTTTACTATCGCATAAATGTTTACTACATATTTTAATTTAGGCACACATAGATATTATGCGGAAATCTGTCTTATGTGGTGGGGAAGGAATTTTGCAAGTGCGGGAGAGTGGCGTTTTGGTTTTTCATCGCGTCCGATTTGTTGCATAACCTGCAGTTCCGCGGGAGTAATTTTATAAAAACTATCGCGTTTGCACATATGACAAAACAACGCTCCTCCATAGAGAAATGCTCCTGCGGTGAATTTTTTTTGACAAAGGGAACAAGAGTGCATATTGGGTGCATACCCGAGGATAGAGAGCACGCGCATTGCAAACCAAATGCGAAATGATCCGGAATGATGCTCCAGTACGGTATCAATGTTTTTTAATTCCGTCCAAAGTTCTTCACTTATCTCAAAAAGAGAAAAAGATGCGATAAAACGCAGTGCCCATAAAAATTCCTTTGGATATTTTTGAAATCCCGCTTTCGGCCCGCCCTGGGGAAGGAAAGAGATAAATCTGAAAAAAGTCCCGTTTGATGAAAGGTAGGATTTTCCAAAATTTCCCGGCTCTAGGGATCCGGATAGTCGACTCGTTGGTCGATACAGCCCCCTTGCGATAGCTTTGATTTTTCCGTTATTTCTTGTTAGAATAGTAGCTTTGATTTTTCCATTATTTCTTGTTAGAATAGTAACAACTCCATCATATTCTTTATGTGCTGTTTTTGAGATAATAATTGTTTCGTCTTTCACATAAAACATATCAATTTTATATTCTCATGAAATATTATAACTCTCCGCCAGACGATAAGCACCTTAATCTTTCGCCTAAATCTTATTTTAATGCAAAGCTTGCGTTGAAATTATTTATTGTTTTGTTTGTAATTGGGATTATTTCTGTTGTCAGTTTTTACGCGGGAAATCAAACAGCTCAAGCGCAGGAGCCATTTTTGCAATCAGAAGATTTTTCCAGTAGAAATTTTCAGCTTTTTTGGGATACATGGACAAAAATAAAACAAGAATATATCGCGCAAGACAAAGTAAGCACGGATAAAGCCGCGCTTGAAGCGGCTCGCGGCTTGGTTAAATCTATTGACGATCCGTATTCTGATTTGTATTCTCCTGAGCGTGGAAAAATTTTTGAAGAGGACTTGAAAGGATCGTTTGGTGGTGTAGGGATGGAAATTGGAGAGAAAAAAGGATTTATTACGGTTGTAGCTCCTCTTTCTGGTTCTCCTGCGGAAAAGGCCGGTATGAAGGCGGGGGATATGATTTTAAAAATTAACGGAGAAGATGCAACGGGAATGACCGCTGAGGTTGCAGTTACTAAAATTAGAGGACAGGTGGGAACTAAGGTAACTTTGGAAGTGATGCGTGAGGGATGGAAAATGCCAAAAGATATTGTGATCGTAAGGGGAAAAATTGAAATTCCAGCTGTTACATCAGAAATGTATTCAGGAAATGTCGGAGTTATTAAAATAAATACGTTTAATCCAAAAACTATCCCTGAATTTGCAATTGGCTATAATAAGATGCGCAATGCTGGGGCAACACGGTTTGTACTGGATCTTCGCAATAATCCGGGTGGGTATCTTGATGTTGCGGTTTCGTTTGCTGAGCTTTTTGTACCTCGAGGAAAATTGGTTTTGAAAGAAGTGTGGGGACCATCAAAAAGTGAAAATAAAGTAGTATCCGAGGGTCCGGGAAGTTTGGCAGGGCTAAAAATGGTTATTTTATTGAATAAGGGGAGCGCATCAGCATCTGAAATTTTTGCCGGCGCGTTACATGACAACCTTAAGACAAAAATTTTGGGAGAAAAAAGCTATGGAAAAGGAAGCGTGCAGCAGATTTTTCCCATAGGCGATCATTTATTAAAATTGACGGTTGGATATTGGTATACTCCGGGCGGGGTGCGCATTGAAGGAACAGGTCTTACTCCGGATGTACCACTTACCGATAAAAATCCTGATGATACCATTGATGAGGTATTACAGAGGGCTGTCGACTATATTAAGCATATATAAACATAGAGAATGACGAAAAGAAAAAAAGTACAAAAAGAGCGATTTTTAAATGTAGTTCTTTTGGATGATGTGAGGGGAGTAGGAAACCGAGGAGAAATAAAAAAAGTAAAACCGGGGTTCTTGCAATTTTTAGAGCGCGAAAAAAAAGCGATGCAGGTGACTCCTGAAAATTTGCACCAGATAGAACAGATGAAATTGATTGCTGAAAAAAATGTTGAAAATAATAAAAAGCGCGCAGAAGGATGGCAGCAAAAAATTTTAGAACATCCGTACGAGGCGCATCTGGTGGTAGGAGAAATGGGAGAGGTATTTAGTTCTATTGGAAAAAATGATATTGAGGCATATTTAAAAGGTATAGGAATTGAGGTTCAAAAAAATGATATTGAGCTTGAGCATTCTATTCGTGAACTTGGAACCTATGAAATTCTTATCCATTTAGGATATGGACTTTCGGCAATATTAAAGATTATCACCTCTGCGGTAACCGGTAAATAATTCAATAAAAAAACCCTGAACCGTGAGTTTCCTAGCCGGGGGAAGGCTGGATGCTCGTGGTGTCGGTCCAGGGATGGTCAACGGATTGTTTCGAGGGTTAACTCGATTCAACCCTCCCATTATCGCTTTGGGGGCTATTTTTATTTTACATGAGGAGATACCTTGTGTCTACTATTTCATATTTTTTTTATTCACATCTTATTCGCAATTTTTGTTTTTTAGTTTTTAAAACAGCACTACACTTAAAGAGATATGGCTGATCAGTTCAAAACATTACCACAAAACGCAGAAGCCGAAGAATCACTTTTAGGAGCGTTGATGATTAAATCGGACGCAATTTTAGGGGTTATTGATTTTTTAAAAGACGAAGATTTTTATAAGCCTGGACATCAAATTATTTTTAGAACAATCGCAGAACTTTTTGAAAAAAGTCAGGCCATTGATATTGTGACGGTGACCAACTCTTTGCGCAATAAAAATCTTATAGAAACCATTGGCGGTCCGGCGTATCTTTTAGGACTTATCAATAAAACGCCATCAGTCCATAATGTTGCGCATTATGCAAAAATCATCAAAGAAAAAAAAGCGCGTAGGGAGTTGATTGGGCTTTCACACCAAATTCAAGAGATCGCGTCCCAAGAAGATCGGCAATCCGAAGAGCTTATTGATGATGTTGAAGCGCGTATGTTTAAAATTGCAGATCAAGTGTATCCGCATCAATTTTATCATATCGCGTCGCTCATTGAGCCGGCGTATGAGAGAATTACGCATTTGATGGAAAATCCTGATAAAAAAGTAAAAGGAGTATCAAGCGGATTTCCTCTTTTAGATGAGTATCTTGGGGGGTTCCACGATTCAGATCTTATTTTGCTTGCCGCGCGACCGTCTTTAGGTAAGACATCTATGGCGCTTCAGATTGCAAAGCATGTTGCAATCAACGAAGGAAGGCCTGTTGGTATTTTTTCACTTGAAATGTCCCGCGATCAAATTGTTGATCGGTTGGTTGCAATGGAGGCGGGGGTAAGTTTATGGAATTTACGCGTGGGAAAATTGGACTCTGAGGGGGAGGTGAGTGATTTGAGTGCAATTTCAGAAGCATTTGATGTACTTTCTAAATCTCCCCTGTATATTGATGATTCTGCTTCTCTTACGCCCCTTCAAATTCGAGGAATGGCACGAAAATTGAAATATCAAGCTGGTGGGGACTTGGGGCTTATTGTCATTGATTATTTGCAGTTGCTTCGTTCACATCGTAGGATTGATAATCGCGTGCAGGAAGTTTCTGAAATTTCTCGCAGTTTAAAAGAATTAGCTCGTGAACTTGGTGTTCCAGTCATTGCGCTTTCTCAGCTTTCGCGCTCTCCCGAACAGCGGCCGGGACAAAACCCTCCAAAGCTATCAGATCTTCGCGAGTCAGGATCTTTGGAACAAGACAGTGATGTAGTTATTTTTATTCATCGCTCTCGCGATGATAATCAAGGCGCGCCGTCTAACGAAGCAAGTATCGTGATTGCAAAACATAGGAACGGACCTTTGGGGGTTGTGAATCTTTACTTCGATCAAGAGTCAGTGTGTTTTGGCACAAACGCGAATTTAGAAGAAATTGCCTATTAAATTGTTTATTGCAAGATTAAAATATTGAAAAATAAAACGCGGCGCCGATTGCTACGTTCGCGAAGCGAAAGTAGCGATGATATCGCGTAGCGATACATCTCGGTGCCGCAAGCGTAAGCCCGAAGGGGTTGTAGCGCATCCGCGGCGCCGATTAGGTGCCGCAAGCTCAGACCCAAGGGGACTGTAGTGCTCAACGCGGACTGTGTTGAAAACAGACCGCGTCAGTCAGGTGGAGTTTCGGGGGTAGCGGGTTTTCTGCTCCCCCACGCAAGCAGCATCATAATCGCGAGTATGGTGTACTGCGGAATATACGTCATTCCCGCAATCACCACAATCGCCAAAATGATGAAGGCAAAACATCCTAGCAGACACGCCACCATACCCATTGCCATTCTCCAGCGAGCTATAAATATTTTAACACTGTATCATTTTTTGTCAATCGTTAGATATATTACTGCTTTATTGTTTTATACTATTTTTATATACTTTTTATTTTAGCCTTTGACTTTTGATATTTTACCTTTATTATGATTCCCCCTATATTTACAAAATTTGTGGAGCTTTTAGATGAATTTCCGGAAATTGGTCCGCGTCAGGCGTGGCGGCTATTTTTTTGGCTTTTGCGGCAAGAGAGCGGAAAACGAAGGCAGTTTTTTGAACTTTTTAAGACCTTATCAGATCAAGTTTCTCATTGTACTATTTGTTATTTTCCCGCAATAGGAGAAATGTGTCATATCTGCGCAGATGTAAAACGCGATCACTCTCGTTTGTGTATTGTTGCGCGCGAGACAGATGTGCTTACTATTGAAAATTCAAAAAAATATAAGGGAAGATATTTTGTATTGGGAGGGCTTATGTTGCCGTATGAAAAACGCGATGATATTTCAAAGCGTTTGCAGGATTTACCAAAGAAATTAAAAAATATCAAAACAGTATTACTCGCTTTGCCCTTTACTCGAGAAGCTGAGCCGACTGCTCAAGAAGTTGAACGCGTATTAAAGCATATTCCGCATATAAAAATTATCAAACCGCAAAAGGGAATTCCCCAGGGCGGCGAGATTGAGTTTTTGGACCCCGAAACGCTTCAAGAGGCACTTTTTAAGCAGGAGTGATATACTTATCATAGATCTTTCGGAAGGGAGAGGCACATGGATAAGAGGGAGTTGAAGCCCTTGGATGTTCTCTTGGGGGTGTGTATTGTTGGTATCTTCTGCCTGTTGTGCGGCATTGCGGTCGTATATCGCATCGCCACCGGGAAAGAGCTGGAGCTTTTTCCGGAACAGGAAGAAGAAGGCAATGGGTA